>JAAVXR010000015.1 GCA_022790755.1 Hespellia sp.
CAATCATTTCCCCGATTCTCTCGATATATTGGGCAACATCCTTCACATTCTCGCTTCGCTCAATCCGTCCATCTGGATAAACTCGCTTCGATATGCTCCCGGCACCGCAGGCGACTATGGTCTGTTTCTCTTCCATAATAAGTATATTGTATATCCCGGCTTTGTCAACCTCTGCATATCCAACATTTTCAAAATTTCCGGCCATATTTTTCTGACGATACAGATAATACGGCATCAATCCCATCTCTCGGGCCGTCTGTGCTCCCGCTTCAATCATACGCGTCATTTCCTTTGCCGAAGTTGGGATCATTGGATGCTGCCCATAGAGCGCAGCTCGTTTCACCGCAAGCGAATGGATGGTCAGACTGTCCGGCTTCATACACCGAATCTGATTCAGTGTATCCTCCATATCCCTGGAAGTCTCTCCTGGAAGTCCGGCAATCAGATCCATATTGATATTGTCAAACCCCAGTTTCCTGGCCAGAGAAAACGCTGTCTTTGTCTCCTCCACCGTATGTCTTCTGCCAATCCGTTCCAAAGTGCGCTGCTGCATCGTCTGCGGATTAATGGAAATCCGGGTGACTTTATGCCGTTTCATCACCTCTAACTTTTCCTCAGTAATACTGTCGGGCCGCCCCGCTTCCACTGTAAACTCCCTGACCGCGTCATAAGAAAAATGTTGTTCTAAATGACACAGGAGACGCTCCAACTGTTCGGCGTCCAAAGTCGTTGGTGTACCACCACCGATATAAATTGTATTCAGATGCTTTTGCAAAGACACCTCGCCAATCCAAGCCAACTCCCGGAACAACGCATCCAGATAAGCTTCTACCTGACCTTTCCATTTTGCAATCGGCGAAGAGCTGAAAGAACAATAAGCACAAATACTCGGGCAAAAAGGAATGCCAACATAAAGACTGTAACCATCCTGATAATCCAGTTTTCGAAGCAACGCTCGTTCTCGCTCTGCGATCTCTATTCCAAGACACGCCTTCGCCGCTGAAACCAGATACGTTTCCTGCATCCAATTTCGAATCTGCTCCGTATCCCAACCTTCCTCCATACGTGCCATCACCAACTTTGTGGGCCGTACTCCGGTCAGAACACCCCAGGGCAAGACTTCTGCCGTCTGCTTTGCCAACATGCGGTACAACTTCCGATTGACCGCATGCTTATCATCGGAAATGTCCCCTGCAATCTGAAAAATGCGTTCTCCAGAGTAACAAAAACAAGAACCACCCTTTATTTCCAGAGAAATTAGCGGTTCTTGCTCTTTTTCTATTCTTTGCTCAATTTCTACATTCGGATAGAATGCTTTCACGATATGATATGCATCATATGCGTACGCACAATCCCTGCACACTAGCTGAATCATAGCCGCCCCTCAGACTTTTAAAACTCCTATTTTTGTGGGTTCAAAGCCGTATGAATCATACGACTGCCCCTAGTATCAGCATGTTCAGACAAACGGATTATATTTCTTCTCGTATGCAATCGTTGTCTCTTCCATATGTCCTGGATACACTTTCGTCTCCTCCGGAAGTACAAACAATCTTTCCTTGATAGAGTTTACTAGCTGCATCCCATTCCCCGTCGGGAAGTCGCTTCTCCCGATGGATGCACAAAACAACGTATCCCCGCTGAACAATACATGCTCCTCCGGTATATAATAGCAACACCCTCCAACCGTGTGTCCCGGTGTGTAAATGACCCGAATCTGAAACCCTGCCAGTTCTATTTCCTGTCCATCTGCCAGATAGGATACGTCCTGTACCGTACATCCCTCTCCGTAATACGTAGACACATTTAAAATGGGATCGTTCAACAGTGACTTCTCTTTCTCGCAGGCATATACCGGTATTGAATCCACATGCGCACAGGCTTTTTGCAGAGGTTCCACTCCCATAATATGGTCAAAATGTCCGTGCGTCAAAAGTATTCCAACTGGGCGATACTGTTCCCTTATCATATGTGCCGGCAATGTGGAGGGACACTCTCCCGGATCTATTATCAGACATTCCTTTGTATTTTCATTCACCAGTAAATAACAATTTGTTCCTACCGTTCCCACTACAAATCTTTCAATTTTCATTTTCTTCAACCTGCCGTTCGTTCAATATCCATCACACCTTCCAGATGGCGCATTTTTTCGATTACTTTATTCAATTCCTCGCGCCCATGCACGATGAACCCCATATCTATGGTGGCCGTTCCTTTCTTGCTGGTACGTACATTCATGGACTTCACATCAATATAGGCCCCCGCGAATATCTTGGATATCTCCATCAATAGTCCCTGGCGATCCTGTGCAAACATCTTGAGTTCCGCCAGATACTTGGCCTCTTTCTCCTCCGCTGCCGTGTCTTCCCACTCTGCGTCGATCAGACGCGCGCGCTCCGTCTCCGATAGATTGAGCATATTGATACAATCGGTGCGGTGAACCGACATTCCACGACCTCTGGTGACAAAACCGACGATCTCATCTCCTGGAACCGGATTGCAACACTTGGAAAATCGCACTGCTATATCATTGATTCCCTTTACGACGATGCCACTCTTGGACTTCGCGACATGTACCTTCCTCCGGTTAGCCTCAGCCATCGTCTCCAGAATCGTCTCATCCGTAATCTCTTTCCGGTGATCCTTCTCGTATTCCTCCGCCAGACGGTTTACAATCTGTCCTTCCTTCATTCCGCCATGACCGATTGCCGCCAACACAGAGTCCCAGTCTCGGAAACCATATTTTTGCTGCACCGTCTGCTGGTATCGTGGCTTCAGAATATCTACCATATTCACGCCTTTTGCCCGACAATACGCGGCAATCAATTCTCTTCCGCGAACAATATTCTCTTCTTTGAACTCTCGTTTGAACCATTGATTGATCTTATTCTTCGCCTGCGTGCTCTTGACAATATTCAACCAATCCCTGCTCGGCCCTCTGGAATTCTGTGAAGTCAGAACCTCGATCCGATCTCCATTCTGAATCTTATAATCAATACTGACTAGCTTTCCATTTACACGGGCTCCCACCATCTTATTGCCGACCGCCGTGTGAATCGAGTATGCAAAGTCTACTGGGGTAGAACCGTTGGGCAAATTCTTGACATCGCCATTCGGAGTAAAACAGTAGACATCCTCCGCAAATAAGTCTAAGTCTCCTTTCAGTAGACTCAAAAACTCCCGGTTATCTGACATATCCCGCTGCCATTCCAGAATCTGCCGCAACCAGCTTAATTTCTCTTCTTCCTGCGCTTTCATGCTCTTTCCGGCGGCTCCACCTTCTTTATATTTCCAGTGTGCCGCTATCCCGTATTCCGCCGTCTTGTGCATCTCCTCCGTGCGAATCTGAATCTCAAACGGCTGTCCGGTCGGTCCAATCAACGTCGTGTGCAGCGATTGATACATATTTGGTTTCGGCATCGCGATATAATCTTTAAATCTGCCGGGAATCGGCGTGTACATTTCATGAATCACACCCAACGCACCATAGCAATCTTTGACAGAATCCACAATAATTCGAACTGCAAACAAATCATAGACTTCATCCAGCGTCTTATCCTGGGTTACCATTTTCTTATAGATGCTGAACAAATGCTTTACCCGTCCATAAACCTTGGAGTGAATATGTGCATTCTTCATATGTCTGGATACCTGAGCCACAATGGATCGCACAAATTCCTCCCGCTGCGTCTTCCGTTCATTCAGTTCCTGCACCAATTCCTGATAGACTGCAGGCTGCGAGTACTTCAAAGATAAATCGTCCAATTCGATTTTGATCTTCGAAATCCCCAGTCTCTGCGCAATTGGAGCATAGATATCCATTGTTTCTTTTGCTTTCTCCAATTGTTTGACCGGTACCATAAATTCCAACGTACGCATGTTATGCAGGCGGTCCGCCAACTTGATGATAATCACACGGATATCCTTAGCCATCGCTAAAAACATCTTTCGCAAATTCTCTGCCTGAACTTCCAGTTTATCCTTGGAATAGGATAACTGCCCCAGTTTGGTGACACCATCCACCAGAAGTGCAACTTCCTGCCCAAATGCTTCGGACACATCCTCCAGCGTCATATCGGTGTCCTCCACCGCATCGTGCAACATTCCGGCCGCAATAGTCTCTTTATCCATCTCCAGATCCGCCAATATGATCCCCACCCAAAGCGGATGAATGATATAAGCCTCTCCGGACTTACGAATCTGTCCGCGGTGGGCGTCCGACGCCGTCTGATATGCCTTCTCCAACAGGGAGATATCCGCAGAAGGATGATAACGCCTCACCCGTTCCACCAACATCCGAAATAACTTCTCTGGGTCCTGATACTCCTCGGGGGCTTTCACGATATGTCCATCAACAAGTACAGGATTTTCATTCATCTTTTCATATTCTAATGCCTCAGACATTTTCATTCCCCCTTATGTTTTTATTTCATATATCCAGCGAATCTCCACTGTTCCGAAAATTTATATACATTGTAGTATACCATTTTTTTCACAAATTTCAAACACTTCTTACTGATAATTCAAAATGGTTAGCTGCAAAGAACGTCTCCCCATATATTCATTGATTCCCGGATAAAAAGTAAACGCCATATCCCCTTTTTTCTGTATATCGTTCAAACATTGTTTGGCATCTCCAAAATATACGGCATCCATTTGATTTCCAAACTCATCCTGCGCCATAAACTTCAGTACATTTTGATTTTTTCCCACAATTTTCGGGGCAATCACTTTGATCTGCTTCCCTACAAAAATCGGTTTGCGGTTTCCCTTTCCAAAGGGTTCCAGCAAATCCAGCTCTTTCACCAGTTCCTCTGTGATGTAGGAAAAGGGCAACTGCATATCAATCTTTATCTTTTCAATCATATCTTCTGTTGTTAAAGTACATATTTGATTGATGGCCTCGCGAAAACGTTCCACATTTTTCTCCGGCAATGAGACACCCGCCGCCATTTTATGTCCTCCAAATACGGAAAAGAGACTGCTACATTTACTGAGTTCCTCAAACATATGATAGGTTTCGATGGATCTCCCGGAGCCCTTCACCCCTTCTTTTGCCCGCGTCAAAACGAAAACCGGACGAAAATATCTTTCCCGAATCCGTCCGGCAATAATGCCCGCAATACTCTCATGACAATCCGGAAGATACACCAC
>JAAVXR010000016.1 GCA_022790755.1 Hespellia sp.
CTCTGCGTAATATCACCCCTGCTATAGCGGATTGCAGGTACAAGGTACCGCTAGCACCCCGGCTGCACGGACTTATATTGTACAGTGTTTTGGGTAAAAAGTCAATGGGCTCCCATGAAATGGGCATAAAATAAGGAGAGAAAAAGATAAAAATGAAAGTGCTTTTAGTTGCTATCAATGCAAAATATATTCATTCCAATTTAGCTGTGTACAGCTTAAAAGCTTATGCCAAAAAATATGAGAAAGAGGTACGTGCAGATATTTCCATAGAGGAATATACGATCAATCAGCCAGTAGATGCGATTCTGGCGGATTTGTACGAGAAGAAACCAGATGTTCTTTGCTTTTCTTGTTATATTTGGAATATCGTGTATATGCAAGAATTGCTTGTGGAACTCAGAAAAATACTGCCGGTTGTAAAAATCTGGCTGGGAGGACCGGAAGTTTCCTATCATGCAGTTGAGCTTTTGAGACGGTATCCGCAAGTAGATGGAATTATGCGGGGAGAGGGCGAGGAGACTTTTCTTGAGTTGTTACGGTCATTCGAAGGTGAAAATAATTTGGAAGAGATCGTCGGTATCACTTGGCGGGAAAGAAACGTGAAGAATGGTGAGGGTGAGATTCGGGAGAATTCGTGGCGGCCAGCGATAGATTTGAATAAGATTCCATTTGTATATCAGAATCATATGGAAATGTTTGCGAACAAAATGATTTACTATGAATCGAGTCGAGGATGTCCATTTTCCTGTAGTTACTGTTTGTCTTCTATAGATAAGTGTCTGCGCTTCCGGGATCTGGAACTTGTATTTCAGGAGTTGCAATTTTTTATTGATCAGAAAGTGGCGCAGGTGAAGTTCGTGGATCGGACGTTTAATTGCAGGCATGAGCATGCAATTGCTATCTGGAGATATCTGGCGGAACATGATCTGGGAATCACAAATTTTCATTTTGAGGTGGCTGCAGATCTCTTGCAGGAAGAAGAATTGCAATTGTTGGAGAAAATGCGTCCCGGGCTGGTGCAATTGGAGATTGGTATACAGTCCACGAATGCCAGGACAATCTGCGAGATCCAGAGGAGCATGGATTTTGAACGAGTGGCCGCGAATGTGAAGCGCATTCACAATGCAGGAAATATTCATCAGCATTTGGATTTGATAGCGGGCCTGCCTTATGAAGACTATGAGAGTTTTCATCAGTCCTTTGACAGTGTGTATGCATTACAGCCAGAACAGCTACAGTTGGGATTCTTGAAAGTGCTGAAAGGGTCCCATATGCAGGAGATGGCTTCGAAGTACGATCTGGTGTATCAGGAGAGGCCGTCATTTGAGGTGCTGTCCACCAGGTGGCTTTCTTATGGAGATATTGTTCGTTTGAAACGAGTGGAGGAGATGGTAGAAGTTTATTATAACAGTGGACAATTTGTACACACTCTTCCCGAATTGGTGAAGCAATATAGAAGTCCGTTTGCATTTTTTGAGGCGTTGGGAAATTATTACTTGAAAGAGAATCTTTTTCATTTGAATCATACGCGCATCGCACGCTATGAAATTTTGCTGCGTTTTGCTAAGACAATAGATGCAGGAAAATTAGAAAGATATCGGGAATTGCTGACCTTTGATTTATATTTGCGTGAAAATGTCAAGAACCGTCCGGATTTTTGTGGGGAATTTTCGGTTGATAAGAAAGAAACGACGGCATTTTATGAGGAGGAGGCGAAGACGCATCAATATTTGAAAGGATATGAGTCTTATGATCGCAGACAGATGCGGAAAATGACGCATCTGGAACGTTTGGATGGAAAAATATATTTGTTTGATTATATGCACCGTAATCCGTTAACGAATCAAGCTAAAGTCTTGGAAATTGGTGTTGACTGCAAAATGCGAAAGAATGCTCCTTGAAAAAAATGTATAAAAAGTATAAAATAAAGCTTTACATAGAAATTAGTAATCCGTATATGATGGTATGAGGTGTAAAAATATGAATATGAATAATAAGAAAGTCAAGAGAATGGTGGCAATTATTATTTTGCTGGTGATTGCGGCGATGTTGGGAACCACGGTGATTCCCTATTTGATGGTGTAAAATTTTGACAATATAAGTTCTATGTGTTTTTGTGATTATGTGCTAGGCTATCGACGAGCGTACAATAGTAAACGAGAAGATTAAGATACAGGAGAAGGAACAGGATATGGCGACAAGGAGAAGAGGGGGTTCTTCGAGAAGGCATAATCAAAGAAAAAGGCGTCCTGTACCGTCTCGCAGAGTAGTACCAAATGCAGCAGGCGGGGGAAATAGATCTAGAAAACAGAGGATGCGGGCGAGAAGACGAAAAAGACAGTTAAGACGAGCTGTTTTCCTTTTGATGTGCGCTGGAATCGTATTTGGGATAGTGCAGATTCTATTATTTTGCTATGTTCGTGGATATGACGATGGAAAAATTATGGAAGGTGTTTGTGTTGGAGAGCTGGACGTCGGAGGAATGACGACTTCGGAGGCACAGAAAGCACTTCAGGAAACAATTGATCGGTATGGGGAAGGGCGCCTCCAGCTGCGAGTGGGAGAATCGAAGACGGTAGAAACAACATATGGGGAACTGAAACTGACTGCAAATACAAAGAAATTGGCAAATCAAGCGATGAACTATGAGAAAAAGGGAAGTCTGTTCAAACGGTTTATACGGATTCAGAAGTGTAAAAGAGGTTCTTGTACGATACCCGTGCAATATAAGATAGATGAAAAGACTGGAAAATCTGTGCTGAAAGAACTGTGTGAGGAGGTTTTGGATGGTCCGGTCAATGCCGCTTTGACGAGGAAGAGTGGCAAAATGGTAGTCGCAGAAGGGAAAAATGGCGAGGTTCTGGATGCAAATGCGACGATTCAAGAGATTCTTCAATTTCTGAATAAAGATTGGCACGGTGAGGACGGTGTGGTTTCGGCAAAGATCAAGTCGACAAAACCGGATATTCAGGCAAAAGATTTGCAGGAAGTACAGGACTTACTGGGAACCTATGAGACATATTATGGGGCAGATGGATCGGGGCGTGCCCAGAATATTGAATCTGGGGCGAAACATACCGGTGGAAATATTGTGATGCCAGGGGAAGAATTTTCGGTGAATGAGGCGATGGAGCCATACACGGAAGAAAATGGATATACGGAAGCCGGTTCCTATGAGAATGGGACGGTCGTCCAGACAATGGGCGGCGGAATCTGTCAGGTGTCCTCAACATTGTATAATGCGCTGCTTCTGGCAGAAGTGGAGATTACGCAGCGTCAGCCGCATTCCATGTTGGTGGATTATGTGGAACCTTCGATGGATGCGGCGATAGCAGGCGATGTAAAGGATCTGAAGTTCAGGAATAACTATGAAACACCGATCTATCTGGAATGTGTTCTGGAAAATGGCAATGTTATCTTCAATATATATGGAAAAGAAACACGCAAAAAAGGACGTACGATAGAATTTGTCAGTGAGACAACGGATACAGAAGAGGCGGAGGGCGCACGTTTTGAAGCGACCGAAAATTATGTCGGATATTATGAGGTGATCAGTGCGGCCCGCACCGGTGTATCTGCACAGCTCTGGAAAATCGTATATGAGGATGGAAAAGAAGTCAGCCGGGATGTCGTCAATCAAAGTTATTATGCGTCTTCGCCGAAAGTGATTGGTGTGGGGACGGTCACGAACAACGATACGGTAAAGAGTGCCATTCTGTCAGCAATTGCATCGCAGAATGAAACAGAGATTCTTTCGGTCATCAATGGAGATTATGAAGATTCGGACGATTACGATGAAGAAGAGGATTCGGATAGTTATAGTGATACGGAAGAGTCGGATGAGTATGATTTGGAACAAGAATGAGAGGAACGGGTGAAAGAAAAACATTTCACCCATACCTGTTTGCGCTGTGAAGCGTACGCAGAATGGAGGAAAATATGAAAATTGGGACCATTTCTGCTGTTAACTGGAAACAGAAAATTGGGAAAACAATCTGTACGAAACGGCCAGAGGTCTTGTCGGTGCCGACATCCGAAGAGCGGTGTTCTGTTCTGCATTTTGACGGTAGGGAGACGGTTATGACATCTGCTTGTGTCAGTGGAAGAACTGCCAATACCGGGGGATATGGTATTTTGAGGGCGGTGAATACTCTGGCGGCAAAAGGGGCAGAACCAATCGGCGTCGATCTGAATATATCACTGCCCATGGAGGCGGATGAGGCTTTGCTGAAGCAGATCATGGAACAAAGTGAGAAGATCTGTGCAAAGCTGAAAGTACAGCTTATGTGCGTGAAGGCAGAAATATCTCCGGTGGTTGCACTTCCAACAGCCTGTGTTACGGCCGTGGGGACCGCAGAACCGTCGGAGCTAATACAGAATTCATCGGCGAAACCGGGGCAGGAGATCGTGCTTCTGGGGACGGCAGGGTTGGAAGGTGCACTGCGGATTCTGGAGGAGCAGGAGGCAGAATTATCGAATCGTTTTGTCCCGGCATTTTTGTATCAGACAAAACAATTGGCAGAGAATCTGTATGCATTGCCCTGGATACAGAGGGCGGCATCTGTCGGGGTTACGGCGATGCGCCAGATTGGAGAGGGCGGAATCTGGGCGGCACTCTGGGAACTGCTGGAGGAGGCGCATCTTGGAATGGAAATTGAGATGTCCAGAATTGATTTGTATCAGGAAACGATCGAAATCTGTGAATATTATCGTCTGAATCCGTATCAGATGACATCGACAGGAAGCATCCTGATGATCACGGAGAATGCGGAGGAAGTGATTCGTCTTCTGCGCCTGGCCGGAGCGCGAGCCAGTAAGCTCGGGATTACTACGGATACACCGGCAAGGGTAATCTTGGGCCAAGCAGAAAAACGATATCTGGACAGACCAGGGCCGGACGCATGGTTGGTCTGGCAGGCAAAGAGATTGATGTAATAGAATAGAATCAGGAGGATAAGAGAATGCGCAATGAAATATTAAAATATTTAGAGACAAATAGCCGGATAGATTTGGGAGAACTGGCGGTACTGCTTGGAACGGATGAGATTACAGTGGCGAATGAAGTCGCAGCGATGGAGAAGGAAAAAATCATCTGCGGATATCACACACTGATTGATTGGGATAAAACAGGGGTGGAAAAGGTGAATGCCTTGATTGAAGTACGGGTGACGCCGCAGCGGGGACAAGGGTTTGACCGCATTGCGGAACGGATTTATAACTATCCGGAAGTATTCGCGGTGTATCTGATTTCTGGACGATATGATCTGCTCGTTACGTTGGAAGGGAAATCCTTGAAAGAAGTATCCCAGTTCGTTTCTGACAAGCTTTCCACGCTGGATTCTGTGATCAGTACAGCGACGCATTTTATCTTAAAAAAATATAAAGATCACGGCACGATTATGGTTCCAAAGAAGGGATCGGAAAGGATGTTGGTGACGCCATAATGAGAAATCCATTGTCTAAAAAGATTGTGAAGATTCAGCCATCAGGAATCCGAAAATTCTTTGATGTGGCGAACGAAATGGAGGGGGCAATCTCCCTGGGAGTTGGAGAGCCTGATTTTGATACGCCCTGGCGGATTCGGGAGGAAGGGATATTCTCTCTGGAAAGAGGGAGGACATTCTACAGTGCAAATGCAGGCTTAAAAGAACTTCGGGTAGAGATTCGTAAATATTTAGAACGAGTGATCCACGTCACCTACGATCCAGATCGGGAAGTGGTGGTGACGGTGGGAGGTAGCGAGGCAATTGACATTGCCATGCGTTGTATGCTGGACCCCGGAGATGAGGTGTTGATTCCTCAGCCAAGTTTTGTATCTTACGTGCCCTGTGCGGTGATGGCGGATGGAGAGCCGGTGCTGATTCCTCTGAAATGTGAAAATGATTTTAAACTGACGGTGGAAGATTTGCAGGGAAAAGTGACGCCGAAGACGAAACTTCTGGTTATGTCGTTTCCAAACAATCCGACGGGTGCAATCATGACGCGGGAAGAACTGGAGCCGGTTGCAGAGTTTGTGAAAGAACATGATTTGTACGTTATTTCTGATGAAATTTATTCTGAACTGACGTATGGGAGCAAACATGTTTCCATAGCTAGTCTGCCAGGAATGAGGGACCGAACGATTGTGATCAATGGTTTTTCAAAAGGGTTTGCGATGACTGGATGGAGGTTGGGTTATGCCTGTGGGCCCGCGAACATTATCGAGCAGATGATTAAAATGCATCAGTTTGCAATCATGTGTGCACCGACAAACAGTCAGTATGCGGCAGTAGAAGGACTGCGAAACTGTCAGTCGGATGTGGAAGAAATGTGTAAAGCGTACAATCAGAGACGGCGTTTTCTGATGCATGAATTTGCCAGAATGAAGTTGGATTGCTTTGAACCAAAGGGGGCGTTCTATGCATTCCCCAATATTTCAGAGTTTGGACTGACGTCCGAAGAGTTTGCCACACGCTTTTTGATGGAGGAAAAGGTGGCGGTGGTCCCAGGAACAGCATTCGGAGATTGCGGAGAAGGGTTCCTGAGAATTTCTTATGCGTATTCGCTGGAGGATTTAAAAGAGGCCCTGGGTCGCCTGGGTAGCTTTATTCAGCGTCTGCGCAATGAGAAGTGAGTAGATGGGACAGCCCTATGTGAAGAAAATGGTGAAAAGAGGAAGCGCTTATGTTAAACATTGTGCTGTTGGAACCGGAAATCCCGTCAAATACTGGGAATATTGGAAGGACTTGTGTGGCAGCAGGCGCAAGACTTCATTTGATAGAACCCCTGGGATTTCGTTTGACTGAGAAAGCGATCAAGCGCGCCGGGATGGATTACTGGGAGGAATTAGAGGTACATACGTATATGGATTATGCGGAATTTCTTGAACGAAATCCTGGCGTGAATCCGTACATGGCTACAACAAAAGCGGCTAAGGTATATACAGAGGTTTCTTATGAGCCGGACTGCTATATTATGTTCGGAAAAGAAAGCGCAGGGATTCCGGAGGAACTGTTGGTGCAAAACCAGGAGCGCTGCGTTCGGATTCCGATGGTGGGTGATAGTCGTTCTCTGAATTTGAGTAATTCCGCCGCAATTATTTTATATGAAGCGTTGCGCCAGAATCAGTTTATGGGGATGAACAGAGAAGGAAGTCTGCATAGATTGGAGTGGAAATAGAAAAAGTCATACTTTATTATTTCTTGACATTCTTTGTGAATCATTTCATAATATTTATGTAATTCAATCAACAGAATCGGAATCATACCTGTTTGTGCCGCGAAACGTGCACAGAATGGAGGAGAAATGAGCGAAAATTTGCATGAAAAATATCGGGTAAATCAAGATGAAAAAGGATTGATTTCTAAGATCCGGAATTTTGCGCTGGATATGGATGGAACCGTCTATCTGGACGAGACGTGGATTGACGGGGCGAAGGAATTTCTGGCGAGGATTGAGGAGACGGGACGGAAATATTGCTTTATGACGAATAATTCTTCCAAAAATGCGGAAGTGTATGTGGACAAACTACATCGCATGGGTCTGGATATTGATCCGACGAAGCAGTTGATTACATCTGGTCATGCGACTATTGACTATCTGAAACGTAATTTTCCGAATAAAAAGGTCTATTTATTTGGAAATCGGGTGTTGATGGATGAGTTTGAAGCTGGCGGTATCCAATTGGAAGAAGATCATCCGGATGTATTGGTTTCCGCGTTTGATACATCGTTTGATTATAATAAGCTGTGCAAGTTCTGTGATTTTGTGCGCGATGGCCTTCCGTATGTCGCGACGCATCCGGATTTTAACTGTCCGACTAAGACGGGATTTGTGCCGGATATCGGTTCTTTCCATGCATATGTGAATGCATCCACAGGGCGCATGCCGGACAAGGTTGTGGGAAAGCCGAATAAAGAGATTATTGAATATACGTTGAATGTATTGGACGCTAAGCCGGAAAATACAGCGGTGGTGGGAGATCGTCTGTACACCGATGTAAAGTCTGGCGTATTCAACGGCTTATATGGTATTTTTGTATTGAGCGGGGAAGCACAGTTGGTGGACCTTCCGACATCGGATGTTCAGCCTCATTTGATATTTGATTCAGTAAAGGATATCATCCCTTTGTTGTAGAAGGAGAGTGGATATATGGTAATTGATCGTCTGTATGGAGAAGATGAGAGCTACATTCTCTATCTTTTAGAGGTACATAAGAGAGTATCGAACCAGGAACTGTGCGAAGCGCTGCATTTGTCTACATCTACTGTTCGTAAGAAGCTGGCTAAGATGGAAGAAAATGGTCTTTTGATCAGGACACATGGCGGGGCTGCGAGCATAGATGCAGATCGGGATGAGACGATGAGCCGAAAGTCCCGTATGAATTTGCAGAATAAAAAGGCTATTGCGAAAGCTGCGGCGCGTTTGATACGAGATGGAGATGTAATTTCTCTTGGCGGCGGGTCCACGGTTGCGGAACTGGCGCCGTACCTTATGACGCTTAAGAACGCTGTGGTTCTGACGGATTCGACGGTGTTATCCACACTTACGATCCCGAACCGGAATTTGGAAGTTCACATCAATAGTGGAATCGTCAGGGGACGGACTGGATGTGTGGTGGGGCCATCTTCCGACAATTTGTTTCGGGCATATCAGGCAGATAAGGCGTTTATCGGATGCGATTCTTTTGATCTTGAATCCGGGGCTGGCAGCGACAATATTCTGGTAGGCAAGGTAGAGCAGGTTATGCTGAAATGTGCGAAAGAGCGCTATATTCTCTGTGACAGTACGAAATTAAATCAGAGTACGTTGTGTTCTTTTGCGAAGATTCCGGAGATCACTGCTCTGATTACAGACGATGAGGCGAATCCTGAATATATAAAGAGGGTGAAAGAAGCAGGAGTTATCGTGATTGTGGAACCGATTGTCCGATCTCAATGAAGCGGATAATTTTGAGATTATATAAAAGCTGAAACGAAGCCCCAGACTGTATTAGAGTACGGTCTGGGATTTTGTAGTTCTTTGTTTTGTGTCTATGGTACATAAAAATGTGCAAATGAGCATAAAATAGGAATAATATCTTGAAAGAAAAAGATGGCTATAGTAGAATAGAATTACTTTAAAAGTCCGCCGCCGGATAGGCGGCATGAATTCAGGGACGCCAAGTGCGCCCTCACAACTTTCATATATGGTTGTGCGCTCCTTGCGGGCGCATGCAGGTTTGCTTAAAAATTGTATTTGCACAAGAATTAGGAGCAAAAGGATGGAAATCGAAAGAAATATTTATCTCCAGCAGCTTATCCTGAGAAAAAATAATGGCATGATAAAGGTGATTACAGGTATCCGAAGGTGTGGAAAATCGTTTTTGTTGTTTCACATTTTTAAAAAGTATTTAATGAAAAATGGTATAAAGGAAGACCACATTATTGAGATTGCGCTGGACGGTATTGAAAATGAAGAATTAAGAGATCCCAAAGCGTGTTATCAGTACGTGAAAACTGCGGTGAAGGACAAAGAAAATTATTATTTGCTTTTGGATGAAATACAATTTATGCCTCGATTTGAAGAAGTGCTGAATAGTCTGCTTCGCATAGACAATATTGATATTTATGTAACCGGAAGTAATTCCAGATTTCTGTCCAGTGATATTGTAACAGAGTTTCGGGGCAGGGGAGATGAGATCAGGGTTTATCCTCTTTCTTTTGCAGAATTCTACTCTGTTTATGATGGAGAGTATGAGGATGCATGGAATGATTACATGATTTATGGAGGACTGCCACAGATTGTTGGGTTTCAGACAGAGCGCCAGAAGGCAGAATATTTGAAAAATATTTTCATAAACGTGTACTTGAAAGATGTAGTGGAAAGAAACGACATTCAAAGTATAGATGGATTAAGTACGCTGGTTGATATTCTTGCCTCTGTCATCGGTGCTCCGACAAATCCAACCAAGATTTCCAATACGTTTGCAAGTGAACGACAGATAAGCTATACGAATAAAACAATCTCCAAACATATTGACTATCTTGAAGAGGCATTCTTGATTTCGAAATCCAATCGTTATGATATTAAGGGAAGAAAGTATATTGGCGCCAATTTAAAGTATTATTTTACTGATTTGGGTCTTAGAAATGCGAGACTGAACTTCAGACAGCAGGAACCGTCCCATATCATGGAAAATATTGTTTATAACGAATTGCTCATTCGTGGGTATAATGTTGATACAGGTATTATAGGTGTGTATGGAAAAGATCGGGAGGGAAAACGCGTTCGCAAACAGCTTGAGGTTGATTTTGTTGTGAATCAGGGAAGTCAGAGATATTATGTTCAAGTGGCTTATGATATGGCTTCAAAAGAAAAACAGACTCAGGAGTTTTATTCCCTGCGCAATATTCCAGATTCTTTTAAAAAAATAGTGATTGTAGGTGGGATTACAAAACCCTGGAGAAATGAAGAGGGTTTTGTAATCATGGGAATGAGATATTTTCTTCTGAATTCGGACAGCTTAGAATTTTGAAGGGGATGTTCTATTTCTTTTCACTTTTTGAAAAAAGTCTTGCAGATCGGAAGATGAGCGTTTAAGAAAAGATCAACCTGATAAAAACTTCCAATAAAAATACAAAAACGCTCATATAAAGAAAAATAATCTCGTTTTAACCATTCTGAGAAAATAATGTTTCATTTCCCCGGAAACCCTTATATTTAGCGGGCTTCCGGGGGTTTTGCATTTCTTGACTTTTCCGAAAATTCCATTCATAATATTTGTGTAATCCGATAAATCCCAAACAGACATTTTGGACAAATATATCCAAAAGGGGTGATTATTATCGGAGATCTCTATGAAAAATATCAAGTTAACCAGGACGAAAAAGGGCTGATTTCCCAAATTCGAAATTTTGCGCTGGATATGGACGGAACGGTCTATCTGGACGAAACATGGATTGACGGGGCAAAGGAATTTCTGGCGCGGATTGAGCAAACGGGTCGGAAATACTGCTTTATGACGAACAATTCATCGAAAAACGCGGAAGTCTATGTGGACAAACTGCATCGAATGGGTCTGGACATTGATCCGAAGAAGCAGTTGATTACATCCGGCCATGCGACCATTGATTATCTGAAACGAAATTTCCCAGGTAAAAGTGTGTATTTATTTGGGAATCGGGTATTGATGGATGAATTTGAGGCGGGAGGAATCCGCTTGGAGGAGGAGCATCCGGACGTTCTGGTTTCTGCATTTGACACTTCTTTCGACTATCGCAAGCTATGTAAATTTTGTGATTTTGTTCGAGATGGTATTCCCTATATTGCGACACATCCGGACTTCAATTGTCCGACGAAAACAGGATTTGTGCCTGATATTGGATCTTTTCACGCCTATGTGAACGCATCCACAGGGCGTATGCCGGATAAGGTGGTGGGAAAACCGAATAAGGAAATCATTGACTATACGCTGAACGTTCTGGGGGCAGAACCTGGAAATACGGCGGTAGTAGGCGATCGCCTGTATACAGACGTAAAGTCCGGTGTGTTTAACGGGCTGTACGGGATTTTTGTATTGAGCGGGGAGGCGCAGTTGGTGGATCTTCCGGATTCGGATGTTCAGCCGCATTTGATTTTTGATTCTGTGAAGAATATTACGCCGTTGTTATAGGGGATACCCAAAAAGGGCATCCCGTAATACATGCTCCTACGGAGCTGGTTCATAAGGTATATTTTCGTGGATATGGGAAGAAGAATATAGAAAAGGGAAAATGGATTGAAAACGGATAGTAAACCAGATTAGAAATATGGAGGTATCAGTATGTATGTAATTGGCGTTGATCTTGGAACTCAGAGTATGAAAGGCTTATTGGTAGATCCTCAAGGTAAAATTGTTGCGGAAGCCAGCGCCGCGCATGATCCGATTTATCCGGAAGCAGCGTGGGCGGAGGAAGTTCCTGCGGACTGGATTCATGCATTGAAGAAAATTGTGCGTGAGTTGTTGGATATTAGCGGTGTCAATCCGGAAGAGATTGGAACGATCGGTATGGACGCCATCAATGACAGTGTTGTTGCGATTGATAAAGATGGCAACCCATTGATGAATTCCATCATCTGGCTGGACAGGCGTGCGGAGGCAGAGACAAAAGACGTTGCCGCTCGCATTTCGCCGGAGCGGGTGTTTGAAGTCAGCGGCCTGAATCTGGATTCTTCTCACACGGCGGCGAAAATGCTGTGGATCAAGAAGAATCGACCGGACGTTTTTGAAAAGTGTAAAAATATTCTCAATGTGGACAGCTTTATGGTACATTGGATGACTGGCGAGAGCGTGGTTGATTATGCGCAGGCGTCCGCATCCATGATCTACAATGTGGCTGAGAAACGCTGGGATGATGAGATGGCGAAAGCGTTTGATATAGATCCAAATCTTCTTGGAAAGATTGGGAATCCGGAGGATATTTGCGGCAATCTGACTCCATATGCGGCGGAAGAACTCGGGCTGACGACAAGGACCAAGGTGATTATCGGTACAGGAGATGAGCATTCGGCATGCGTGGGTTCCGGATTGGTGAAACCAGGTATGGTATGTGATATCACGGGAACGGCGGAGCCGGTAGCGGCGGTAGCGGATAAGCCGGTATTCGATACGATTGGACATCTGGTGGAAACACACCATCATGCGGATGCGAGATGGTGGCTGATCGAGAATCCGGGATTCGTATCCGGCGGTTCTACCAGGTGGTTCCGCGATACAATTTTGAGATTCGATGATTATAATATCATGAATCTGATGTCTGAGAGGACTCCAATCGGTTCGAACGGTGTGATTTTCCTGCCATGTATGCAGGGAGCGATGACTCCGACCTGGAATGGAAATGCCCGCGGTACGTTCACCGGGCTGACATTGAATAATACATTTGAAGACATTGCAAGATCGGTATTTGAAGGGATTTCGTTTGGGCTGCGGGACAATGTGGATCGCTTTGAAGAGATTGGTATGGATTGTTCCAATGTACGTATCGTGGGCGGCAGCACGAAGTCTCCGTTGTGGTGCCAGATGAAAGCGGATCTGTTAGGAAAACCAATGACAGCGACTAAGAGTGCAGAGGGGGCGGCAATTGGCGCTGCGATGCTGGCTGGAGTAGCGGAAGGCAACTTTAAGAATCTGGATGATGCGGCGGAAGCGATGGTGGAATTGGGCGCGACCTATGAGCCTGATCCGAGCAAGAAAGCTGCTTATGATGAGGCTTATCTGCGTTACAGAGAGTGTTATGCGGCGATGGAACCATTTTTTGATAAATGTTACAGTTAAATGTCATTGATACATTGAAAAATCAGATAAGTCAAGGCGTCGGCTGCTAAATGTTCGATGCGTTGGATATTGATAATTCATTCAAGAAAGGAAGTCTAGAAAAACATGACTGATCAACGATTGATATACGCGGACCCGAGAGATCTGGATACTTTGCGCGCTGCACTCAAAGACGCGGATCCGGAAAATAAACTGTGTCCGATATTGATGGATCGTATTTATATTCAGAAACAGGCAATTGAATTATTGCCTGAAATTATTACAGAGCATTCGAAAGGGAAAAAAGTGCTCATGGTTACCGATATAACACCATATTATCGGGGAAAGGCGAGTTTAAAGGAAGAGATATATTTTCTGCTAAATCAAAGTTTTGAAGTGTCCTGGCTGGTTCTGGATAATCACGATCATGTGCTGCACGCAGTGGACGAGGAAAGTTTAAAGATTCAGGAAGCAATTCGGAATACGAAGGCGGATTGCATCGTGGGAATCGGAGGCGGTACGGTGACGGATCTTTGTAAAGACGCTTCGTTTTCGGTGGATGATGAGATGCCGCTGATTATTGTACAGACGGCGTTGTCTGTAAACGCATTTTCCGATGGAATCTCTATTATGCTGAAAAATGGTGTGAAGAGTTCTCTTCCGACGCGTTATCCCTCCGTCTTGGTGATCGACCTGGATGTGATTGAGAAGGCGCCCATGGAGAGGAATCTGGCGGGCTACGGGGACGTTATGGCGACCTGGACAGCGCCGGTAGACTGGTTCCTCGCATATAAAGTGGGTATGAATCATACATATAACGATCCATCCTGCGATATATTGAGAGTGCAGAATGCAGAACTTCTGGAACGGTCTGCGGGACTGGCAGAGAAAGATCAGGGGACATTGGAACTGCTCGCGAAGGTGCTGACATTGAGCGGTCTGGCGATGGGGATTGCCGGAGAATCATGTCCTTCTTCCGGAACCGAGCATATTATTACGCATCTCTTGGATATGGCGGCGGATAAACAGAACCGGGACGTTGCATTTCACGGAGCGCAGGTTTCGATTGGAACCATTTTTACGGCAATCGCCTGGGATATTCTGTTGAAAGAATTTGATCCGAAGGATGTGGATATTGAAAGCTGTTTTCCATCCGAGGAGGAAATGAAACCATTGGTATACAATGCGTTTGAATGGATCAAAAAGGAAACGGCGGATGAGTGCTGGAGCGGATACCAGAAGAAACTGGCGAGCTGGAAGGCCAATAAAGATAAGTTTGTAGATTTGTTAAACAACTGGGATTCTTTTAAGGAGGAAATTCTGAAAGTGGTGGCATCACCGGAACATCTATGTGAACAGATGCATGCTGCAGGAGCGCCGACTCGTTATTGTCAGATGACGCCTGCGATTGATGCGAAGACGGCAAGATGGGCGCTCAGAGACTGCCATTTGTATCGAAATCGTTTCACTTTGTCGGATCTTTTGTTCTATCTTGGCTGGTGGAATGAGGAATTTATAGAGCGCTTGATTCGACGTGCGGAAGAGTTGGATGCCGGATTGTAATTTGATGGGAATCTTTTGAAAAATCCTGCGGAAATTACGCGCTGAGGGATAAGAAATAGTTCTGAATAATGAAGGAAGAGGCTGTCGGTTAATGTGAATTTTTAACCGATTCAGCCTCGTTTTTCTTCTGGTTCTTCTTATTGTCTTTATGCAAGCATTCTACTCGACCCATGAGGGGATGAGAGCCCCATGAATAGTTCAGGCTTCATTGTTCTTTTACTAAAAATTTGTTATACTAAGAATAAAGCTTGGTGTGACAGATTTTTTGGAGGTTTTCATATGGGAAGAAATGTAGCCATAGGTATCCAAAATTATGATGAGATTATAGAAAAAAATTATTTTTATGTGGATAAAACAGCGTTTATAAAGGAATGGTGGGAAAGCGGGGATTCTGTAACTTTGATCACTCGTCCGCGCCGTTTTGGGAAAACTTTGAACATGAGTATGGTGGAGCAGTTTTTTTCATTGAAATATACAGGCAGAAGCGATCTGTTTGAGGGAAAATGTATCTGGGAAGGGGAAAATTTTCGCAAACTGCAGGGGACGTATCCGGTCATTAGTCTGTCCTTCGCCAATGTGAAGGAGGCAACCTATGAGCAGGCAAAAAAGCGTATTTGTCGGCTGATTGCGGAAGTATATAAAATAAATAATTTTCTATTAGAGAGCGATGTATTAACGGGTCAGGATAAAGAATTTTTTTTAAGTGTCAATGCAGATATGCCGGAGGAGACGGCAACGTTTGCACTTCATAAAATGTCTGATTTTCTGTATACTTTTTATGAAAAGAAGGTAATTATCTTATTAGACGAATATGATACGCCCGTGCAGGAAAGTTATGTGCATGGGTACTGGGAAAAGCTGGTTTCCTTTACCAGGAGTCTTTTTAATGCCACGTTTAAAACAAATCCATGGCTGGAACGGGCGATTATGACGGGGATTACCAGAGTCAGCAAGGAATCCATCTTCTCTGATCTTAACCACCTGGAGGTAGTGACGACCACATCTGATAAATATGCAGACTGCTTTGGCTTTACGGAAGAAGAGGTGTTTGCGGGAATGGATGAGTGTGGCCTTGTGGAGAAAGGAATGGTAAAAGCATGGTATGACGGCTTTACTTTTGGAACCAAGAGAGATATTTATAATCCCTGGTCCATTCTGAATTACCTTGATAAAGGAAAAATCACAACCTATTGGGCGAATACCAGTTCAAACAATCTTGTAGGGAAACTAATCCGGGAAGGAAGCAAAAATATCAAGTCCGAATTTGAACGGCTGCTTGCCGGAGAGCATCTATATATATCGATTGATGAACAGATTATTTACAATCAGCTAAATGGAAGTGAGCAGGCAATCTGGAGTCTTCTGGTGGCAAGCGGATATCTGAAGGTGATCAGCCATGAGGAATACGATCCGGAAGGCCTTCAAGAACCGAAGTATGAGCTGGCGTTGACGAATCTGGAAGTGAAGATTATGTTCCGGAACATGATCCGTTCCTGGTTTGGGGAAGTCATATCAGATTATAACGACTTTGTAAAAGCGCTGCTTTTGGGAGATGTGGATGCCATGAATGAGTATATGAATCGGGTAGTCCTGAAGATCTTCTCAAGCTTTGATACAGGGAAACAGCCTTCCGAAGCGGAACCGGAGCGGTTTTATCATGGTTTTGTCCTTGGGTTGATGGTGGAAATGGATGGCAGATACGTGATCACATCCAACCGAGAGAGTGGTTTTGGGCGGTATGATGTGATGCTGGAACCTGTTTCAGGGGAGGAGGATGGGATCATTATTGAATTTAAGGTATTCAATCCCAGAAAAGAAAAGTGTCTGGAGGAGACTCTGCAAAATGCTTTGCAGCAGATTGAAGATAGAAAGTATGAAGCATCTCTGTGTGCAAAAGGAATTCCGGCAAAGCGAATCCGAAAATATGGATTTGTCTTTGAAGGGAAGAAAGTTCTGATTGGGTGAGTTTTTTAGGTGGAAGCAAAAAATATCCCACAAAAATGCAATGTATGAAAAACGTTGATTTTTGTGGGAGTTCTTCGTTCTGGGGCTGGAGTGATTGATAATTTACATGAATCGGCAATCCATTTTCCCGGAGTTTTTGAACTTTAATTTGTAGAAAAGGCAGCAGAATATATTAGAATTGGAAGATTTCATCGTGCATAAAACGTGCCACCCCATCTTCGTTACAGCCAGCAATCACGCCGGTCGCCGCTCTTTTCACTTCGTCCAGTGCATTTTCGACGGCATAGCTTCTGTCAGCCACTTCCATCATGGAAAGATCGTTTAAATTATCTCCGAAAACAATCACTTCCTCGCAGTTTAGTCGCTTTTTCAGTTCCAGCAAAGCATTCTTTTTAGTAGCCTGATCGGAAAAGATTTCGATGCAGTAAAGACCATTATAGATATTCAGATAAAAAGCGCAGGATACTCCGGCTATATCTTGAATTACAGTGTGAATGGGTTCTAATTCTGCCTTCGGTCCGGTGCAAGCCAGGTATACCGTATTATCGTCGCCAACCAGGGGGGAGAGATTTTCGTGATAGGCTACAATACTGCATTTCTGGAGCGCTCTGTCGCTGTAGTATTGCGTCTGTTCCGTCAGCATTGATTGATTATAATGAATGCTGATTTTATTTTCGGCGAAAGTATATAGGAATACGCCGGTCTGGAACTGTTCAAAAATGGAAAAAACTTGGATTACCGCACTTTTTTTCATCGTTTTTATGCTGAGATAGGTCTCTGTTTCAAAGTCATACAGGAATACTCCGTTGGTCAGGATGGAAGGAGCCGTTAAATGAAGTCCCTCCAGGCGATAATCGCAGCCGTAAGGCATGCGGGCGGTGGCGACGCCGAAAGAGGCGCCGGCGTCCATACATTCGTTGAGAAGTTGAATGGAGCGGTCGGTTAACTGTTTTTTGGTGGTGAATAGGGTTCCGTCTAAATCGGATAGGTAAAGTTTTTTCATGGTGGTTTCCTTTCGTGGGTAATAGTGATTTTGGTTAGGGTGTTGGCAAATTGCACAAAGCGTATTCTTCATTGCTCCGGGCGTTCAATCTAAGTGCTTCTAAATGCTCTGATGAAATGTGTGGTAGAGGGACGCAACCGCCCTCAATGCGCCGTCCGTGGCGCAGATCGGGCTTTCGGCGGCGTCCATGCCGCCGAATTGCTGGAGGTTGACAGAACATTAAGAAGCACTAAGATTTTCCGCAGTCGCGATTCAGAACACGTTTTGTGCAATTTGACTGGTACTCTTTGGGAAAATAGTAGCATTCCTGAATTTATGTCGCTTGTTCGGTAACAAACTTTCGAAGCAAGAGGCAGACGAGAAGCGATTCTGGGAAAACAGGTTCAGGAAATCACGTCTTGTGTGGAGATGATATCCACGCCGCTTTTGCATACGTTGGAAAGAATGATGTCTCCTGTGTGAATGGGTAGTTTGCTTGCATCTACCGGATGTTCGAAGATTTCTTTTACGCAGTCAAACAAAATTTTTTTCGGGACGGGCGCCGAGGTTTTGACGCTGAAGGGTTTTTCTCGTCCTTGAATCCGCATCAGGGAGGTGAGGACTCGGAGTGGTTCTATCGCTTCCTGGCGTGCAAAGTCTTCTCCTCTTTTGCAGGTGTTGCCTTCTACCGAGAGGACTTGATTGTCTGCGATTGTTGCGGTGAGACGACATCCCACGGGACAATTGATACAAATCATCTGTTTTTTTTCTGTGTTGATAGCCATTGCTGTTACACCTCCAATCGAACGGTAACGGATTGGTTTGCCTGATTCAGGAGGGCGCGTTCTACTTTGAAGGAACACATTTCTCCGGGCGTTACTACCATTTTTTTGAACCGTTTTGCGCATGTTCCGTCTATATCGACGCAGATTTCGCAGTCGGTGTATTTGTTTCTGGGGCGGAACATGAATTCTACAAATTTGCTTCCGGTTCGGCGAACAAGTTGTGGAACGGCGCCGTTGACGCCGAAACCGTCCTCCACAGAAATGACGGGAGTGTCAGGGCTCTCATTTTTCAGATATCGGGAGGCGTTTGCTCCGGCTTTGGTGCCCTCCTCGCTGACGAAATCCACCAGATCATGTACGTGCAAGACGTTTCCACAGGAAAATACGCCGGGCAGAGAGGTCATGAGTTCGTCGTCCACGATCGCCCCTTTTGTGATATTGGAAAGCTGAATGTTGGCAGCCTTGGTCAGTTCGTTCTCAGGAATCAGTCCGGCCGAGATCAACAGGGTATCACAGGGAATCGTAAATTCTGTTCCGGGGATTGGTTTACGGTTTTCATCTACCTTAGCCACTGTGACTTGTTCGACTCGCCCTTTCCCCTGAATATCGGTTACGGTACTGTTATAACTGATCGGGATATTGAAATCTTCAATGCACTGAGAGATGTTTCTGGCAAGTCCGCTGGAGTAGGGCATGATTTCAACTACCCGTTCTACCGTGGCTCCTTCGATGACGAACTGCCTGGCCATGATCAGGCCGATATCTCCGGAACCAAGGATGATAATGCGTCGTCCGGGGAGATAACCGTCCAGATTGAGGTAATGTTGTGCGGTTCCTGCGGTGATGACGCCGGCGCAGCGTTTTCCGGGAATCATCAGCGCTCCGCGGGAGCGCTCCCGGCATCCCATCGCCAGAATGATTGCGGAAGATTCTATTTCAAACAGCCCTTTTTCCGGGTGGATGGCAGTGATGACTTTATCCGGTGAAATATCCAGTGCAAATGTGTTGGTGAGGCAGGAGATGTCTGCGTCCATGGCTTCTTTTGAAATTCGTCCGGCAAATTCCACGCCGGTCAAATCTTCTTTGTATTTGTGGACGCCAAAGCCGTTGTGAATACATTGTCTTAGGATTCCTCCGAGATAGGGACTTCGCTCTAAAACCAGAATATCTTCTATCCCTTGCTTTTTTGCTTCTACCGCGGCGGAAAGACCGGCGGCGCCGCCTCCAATAATTACCAGTTCTTTGTGTATCATCTGTCGATCCCTCCATTCACCATACAGGTTTTTGTGCATGCTTTTCCTAAAAGAACATGGGAATTTCCGCCGGATTGCGTGATTTCCAGGGGTGTCTTGCCCAGTTCTTCACAGAGGATTTCCAACACTCTTGTACTGCAGAATCCCCCCTGGCATCGTCCCATACCTGCGCGTGTTCGCATTTTGATTGCGCCGATGCTTCTGGCGCCGACCGGCCTGCGGATTGCATCTCGAATTTCAGCCTCTGTCACCTGTTCACAGCGGCATACGATGCGGGTATAATCCGGGTCTTCTGCAATAGCGGCTTGCCGTTCTTCTTTTGCCATTGTCCGGAACGTTTTTTTGATTTCCCGTCCAGGTTTGTAGTCTTTCTTTTCGTCTGGGTGTTCCCGGTCTATCAGAATTTTGGCCATATCGGCTGCGATTGCCGGGGCCGCCGTCACACCGGGGGACTCGATTCCGGCCAGATTGATGAAGTTCGGCGCGTCTTTTGGTTCTCCCAGAATAAAATCGTCCCGGTCAGGATGCGCGCGGCTTCCGCCATAAGCGGTAATGACAGCGTCCCTTGGAAACTTGGGGATATGCTTGCTGATCGGAAGATATTTCCACTTTTCCTCAAAATAATCTATGATTTTGTCGATTCCTTCTCGAGTGTTATCGGAGAAATCAGGATCGTCCACATCATCTGCATTACATCCAAGGATGATGGTTCCGTCAACGGAAGGCATAAGCCCCATTCCTTTGGTGTGTCCGCCGGTGGGAAGTTTTTCCGGTGTCTGACAGATGGTGGTTTTGGTATATTTGGAAAGATCCCGGTCCAGAATCAGGTGCTGTCCTTCCCGCGGGATAATATGGAAGGTATCGCTGGAGACCATATTATTGAATTTGTCAGCGTGAGTTCCGGCGCTGTTGAAGATGTAGTGTGTATGGATTTCTTCATCCAGTGTAACGATGATCCATCCGTTTTCCACTTTTTTGATGGAAAGCGCTTCGCAGGATGTACGGAATTCTACTCCGTTTCTTGCGGCGTTTTCTGCGAGAGCAAATACCAGATTATAAGGACATACCATACCGCTGTCAGGAACCCAGAGTCCGCCGATCACACCTTCTCCCATATCCGGCTCGATCTCCAAAAGTCTGGTTCTGTCACAGACTTCGGTCGTTACTTTATTTTTATCACCCATTTCTTTCAGTCTATGGACTTCTTTCATTTGTTCCTCATCCGTGGCAAAAATAATCATCCCATTTTTTTCAAAGGGGACATCCAGTTCTGCGCAAAGCTCCGGGTACATGCGATTCCCGCGTACATTATAAATGGCTTTGTTAGAACCGGGTTCCGGATCATATCCGGCGTGGACCGTCGCGGAATTTCCGCGGGTGGTTCCTGCGCACAGATCGTGTCCCTTCTCTAGAACGAGGACTTTCAGCTCATATCTGGCAAGTTCTCTTGCTACTGAACATCCGCTGATGCCTGCTCCGATGATGACTGCATCCCACATAAAAATTTCCTCCTTACCCTGTTAGACAGATTGTAAATTTTATAGTTTCATTTTTACGCCTGTTTGGTGTCTCTCATTATATCGGAGAAACACTGGGCAAACAAGAAAGAGGAGCTTCCAAATAATGAAGGTTTCATTTATAAACGCTCAAAATGGATGAATTTTGAGCGTTTTTGGAAAAATATTGTCAGAATAATCATTTTGAGAACGAAAAACTACAAAACTTAAAAGTGGCTTGAAAAATCAATGGAATATGGTCTATTTAGTAGAAATATGAGCGATTTTTAAACAAAATATTGTGAAATATATACAAATAAAAGATGAAAAAATGAGTTAATGTATCGAATTGGGAAAATTTTTTTGTGAATAAGCTTTTTGAGAAGTCTGTCAATATAGTAAATAGTTTGACAATTCAACGCTATTTAGGCTATATTTTTACCATAAGTTTAACAGCTTGTTTGCTCGCAAGTATGTTAACAAAAATGTCTGTTTGGGATTTGAAAAATAAGAATTGCGGCAAGACCGCGCGACATGGAAAGAGAGGATAAAAATCATGAACAAACCAAATTTAATTGTAATGCTCACACATAATGATGTTACTGTGAAGAATGCCTATGAAATATTCGAGGCCTGCAAAGATATTGCCAGTGTAAAACATTGGGGATTTAAAAATGTAGGGCTTCCAAAGGATGAGATGAAGCGACTGGTACAGGCGATGAAGGCAGCAGGAAAGACAACATATCTGGAGGTTGTAACCTATGATGAAGAGTCTTGTCTGGATGCTGCGAAGACCTGTATTGATTGTGGATTTGACACATTGATGGGAACACTTTATTATGAATCTGTACATAACTATCTGAAAGAGAATAACATGACGTATAGCCCGTTTGTAGGTAAGGTTTCCGGTTCCCCGAGTATTCTGGAAGGAACGAATGAAGAGATTGTTCAGAATGCGAAAGATTTGATGGCGAAAGGAATCACGGCATTTGATATTCTGGCGTATCGTCATGTGATTGACGGAGAAAAACTTGCGCGAGAGTTCTGTGCGGCAATTGATGCGAAAGTTGCAATCGCGGGAAGTATTTCCAGTTTTGAGAGAATTGATACCATGTTCGATATCGGACCATGGGGATTCACGATGGGAAGCGCTTTGTTTACGAAGAATTTTGTTTCGGATGGATCATTCCGTGAGAACTTGCAGGCGGTTGCAGATTATATGGAGAGTAAGTGAACCAACATGCGCCCACAAAGGAGCGCATCATCAAACATGAAAGTTGTGAGGGCGCACTAGACATCCCTGAATACATGCCGCCTATCCGGCGGCGGACTTTCATTGTAAATATACATGCGAGGAGGGTTATATGGTAAGTCAAGTTATAGTATATATTATGGTTGTTTTTATGGCGATTGCGGCAGTTGATCGTATGATTGGGGGCAAATTTGGACTGGCGGAAGAATTTGAGAATGGATTTAACGCCTGGGGTTCTCTTGCGCTTGGAATGGGTGGTATTATGGTAACTGCAGATTTGATCGGGCAGGTGCTGACGCCTACGGTAGGTGCTTTGTTTGCAACGGTAGGCGCAGATCCCTGTATGGCTGGTTCTTTGATCTTGTCAATTGATACAGGCGGGTATGCACTGGCTCATGCGATTCAGCCGAATAATGCAGATATTGCAAATTTCTCTGCAATTATTCTGGCGTCGATGATGGGACCGACGATTGCATTCGGTATTCCAGTCTGTCTGGGAATCATGCAGCCGGAGGATCAGCGCTTTTTAGCTCTTGGGACAATGTCCGGTATTATATGCATTCCGTTTGCCTGTATCTTGGGCGGACTGGTAGCAGGATTTGATATGGGTATGGTGCTGATCAATATGGTTCCGGTTTTAGTTTTTGCGATTTTGATTGCACTTGGTTTGAAATTTATTCCAAGAGGGATGATCAAAGGATTTAATATTTTCTCGAAGTTTATGATTGCTTATCTGAGTTTCTTCCTGGCGTTGGCAATCGTGCAGGAACTGACGCCGATTCATGTGATTGATCTGCTTCCGCTAAACGATGTATGGACGGTCTGCGGTTCCATTGCGATCATGCTTGCCGGAGCATATCCGTTGGTGAAAGTGTTGACCCGTGTGCTTGGAAAGCCGCTCGGAAAAGTGGGAGAGAAGATTGGCATAAACGACGTGGCGGTTGCGGGATTAATTGCCTGTTGTGCAAATTCGATACCAGCGTATAACATGCTGAAGGATATGGATAATAAAGGAAAGGTAATCAACATAGCATTTGCCTGCTGTGCAGCGTTTGCGATAGGAGATCATTTGGGATTCTGTGCAGGTGTGGAGCCAGATTTGGTGGCGGCTATGGTAGTTGCGAAGATTGCAGGTGGCGTGCTTTGTATTATTTCGGCGATGATCTTTATTAATCTGAATAAGAGTCAGATGGAAGATGTTCCGAAGGGAGACGTTGCATAAGGAAGGTTGTTTATGAGCTTTCAACATACATCATCGAATAAAAAATATATTTTGATATTGATGGCAGTGATTGCGCTGGCAGGCGTTTTGTATGTGGTGACAGGAGGCGCGTTAGACTTCTCCAGGCTGGGAAAGACGGAGAAGTTGCCCACTGACAAAGAGGAAAACCTTGCGTATGGTCTTGCGTATCGTCCTGCTTCCGATCATGTTCTGGAGCGGGATGGAATTGTTCTGAAAAGCTTCGGGACGATGTTGAGGGCGCAGGATCTGGAGAGCGGCGTCTGTCTGGATGCCGCAAGTATAGAAGAACGCAGTGAGAAGCCGATCCAAAGGTTTTCGGAATACGTAGGATATTTTTATCTGTACGATGGAGAGACTGTGTATCGGACGACGGTGAGCGGGGATAAATTAAGAGCAACCGTCGAAGATTGTCTCAAATTTGAGCCGATGGGGGATTATATTTATTCCCTGAAAATGGAACGGGGAGAAAAAAAGCTGTTTCGGTGTTCCATCGTGGGTACTTACGAAAAAAGGCTTTTTAAGGAATCGGTGGAAGATTTCTGGGCTTATGGAGGAAACCTGTTGTTGCAGTTGGAAGACGGTCGATATCGTTGGTATGATGTGATTACGCAGGAGACGGTGGAACATACCCTGCCGGATACAGCCAGGGAGATCGCGCTGGAGGGAGAGCATATTTTCTACCTTGCTGCGGATGAAACGACGAAGCATACCGTTTTATATCGACGGCCCTGCAATCTGCAGGAAGATAAGGCGCTTCCATTTTCTTCTGTGGGGGATTATTGTGCGGCGGAGGGACGAATCGGAGCGAACGTTCAAAAAGAAGATGGAAAAAATTATGCCGCCTGGTGCCAGGCAGAGGGTGGAGAAGTCAGCATGTTTGGACAGAAAGAGTTTTCAGCGGAAAGCGAGGTCGATATCTCCTCGAAACATCTTTTTGTGACGGAACCGGACGGTACGACTTATTATACGCCGCTGGAGAAGGAAGAATGGAGTATTTTATTCGATGATGTAGGGTAAAAGCTTTTCAAAGCGATAGATTTCGTGGAAAAGGAGGTATCCTATGAATAAATTGATAGCGGGAATTGATCTCGGCACGACAGCCCTGAAGATCGCGATTTTTGATACGCAGGGGAAAATGCTGGGAAACGCTACGTTAGAATATAAGCTTTACACACCGCAGAGTTATTTTGTGGAATCCGATCCGACCGTATATATGGATGCGATCGAAAAAGGATTTGCAAAACTTTCTGAGAAAGGAATCCATCTAAAAGAAGTAGTGGCGATTGGATTTTCTCTGCAGAGCGAGACGATGTTCTTTGTGGATGAACATTGTAAACCGCTTCGCAACTCCATCAGTTGGATGGATAACAGGGCGGTGAAGCAGTCAGAATATCTGACAGAGAAGTATGGAGATGATTTATGCTATAAGCATACCGGGCAGGTGAGCTGGGGTGCAAACTGGCCGATGGCGAAAGCGCTTTGGGTAAAGGAAAACGAACCGGAAGTGTTTGCAAAGACGAAAAAGATACTTCTGATTGAAGACTTCATTATTTATCAGCTGACCGGGCGCTACGTATCCGATTGTTCGATGCTTTGCTCTACATTGTATTGGGATATTACGACAAAGAAATACTGGCAGCCGATGCTAGAAGAACTTGGAATGACGGAAGAAAATTTCCCGGAAATACTGGAGCCGGGAGAGGTTGCCGGAGTGATTCTGCCGGAAATGGCGGAAAAGTTGGGCTTAAGTCCAGATGTTCAGGTTTGTACGGGAGCCATGGACAATGCGATTGGCGCCGTCGGCGTCGGGGCGGTTCGTCCGGGCATGTTTTCTGAAAGTATCGGTTCGACATTGGCGGTATGCGTACCGACGGACAAGATTGTCTATGATTACAATCGTCAGATGCCGGTTCATTACTATCCGATCAAAGACACTTATATGATGCATACATTTACGTCGGGTGGAATCTGTCTGCGCTGGTATCGGGATCATTTCTGCCAGTTTGAAATTACGACTGCAGAAATGACAGGAGAAGATAGCTATGATTTGCTGACAAAGCAGGCGCTTCAGACGCCGCCGGGTGCCGATGGCTTAAGTTTTCTGCCGCATTTGAGCGGTTCTCTGGCGCCGGATGTGAATCCACATGCAACGGGAGTGTTCTTTGGAATCACGATGGTACATGGAAAAGGCCATTTTATTCGCGCGATTATGGAATCACTCGGCTATCTGGTGCGCCGTAATATGGAAGCTTTGTCGGCGATGGGAATTGAAGTGGATGAAGTGAGGGCATTTGGAGGCGGCTCCAAGAGTCCGGTCTGGAATCAGATCAAAGCGGATATTTTGCAGAAACCAATCTGTGTTACGAGCAGCAAAGAAGCGGCTTGTCTGGGAGCGGCTATTTTGGCCGGCAAGGCGGTTGGTCTCTTTGACAGCGTGGAGAGCGCGAGTGAAAGTATGGTAGAAGTGATTGCACGTTACGAGCCGAATCCGGCGAATGAGGAAATATATGACCAGGGATATGCGGTGTATAAAAAGATGCAGGAAGACTGTGCTGCTCTGTTTGAGATGGTGGCGTAGTAAGGTGGAAATGCAGACATCAATCGAAGCGAAGGTTGGTGTCTGCATTTTTTATTCGAACATTTTATAATTCTTCTGTCTTGAAGGTTGTATACCCCTCGTAGTAATAGCTGTGGTCGATACCTTTCATATAGACTTCTCGGCTGCCTATTTCATCGGTTAGGGCTTCTTTGAGAAAATGCTTGATTTCAATATCTCTGATTGGACTGCGCTCCATCGCAAGCAGATAATCTTCTTTGTCAATTTTGCTCCAATCAACAACCTTTCTGAGTTCGGTTTTCAAGATGTGGTCAAGCCAAATACGGGTACTGCGACCGTTTCCCTCTCTGAACGGGTGGGCAATGTTCATTTCAACATACTTTTCTATGATCTCATCGAATGTAGATTGCGGCATTTTATCAATATTTTCGAGCGCAACCTGTAAATACATAAGCGGTGCAAAGCGGAAATTACCTTTTGCAAGATTTACTGTGCGGATTTTTCCTGCAAAGTCGTAAATATCCTCAAACAAGAACTGGTGAATTGCCTGTAAAGTGGAAAATTTACCAGCAGGAAGGAGAGCTAAAATATCTTTTTCAAAGAGCATTGCAGCTTTTTTCTTACTAATACGTTCTTCCTCACGGAAAAGATCGGCGGAGCTTGTAAGTCCCAATTTATTTGCAAGCATAGGAATCTCCTCAAAAATAGGTTTCGATACAATTGTACAAATGTATTATATCATATAAAAGCTGTTGAGGTCAAAAGTGGCCTTCATTTCCCTGACTTTTTTAACCAATAGACCTAGACATTTTGGGAAAATCGTGACATAATGGTGAACAAAGAATTTTTTCTGATTCATTTATGGAAAGGCATCGGCGAATGAAGTACAATGGAAGTGTTTATCGATCTTTTGTTTTGATTACACAATTGGGACTGAGTATGCTTGTTCCCATTTTTTTATGTACTTTTATTGGAGGATTTCTAGAGGACCAATTTCAGATTCCTGTGACATTGCCGCTGATTATTCTGGGGATTCTTGCAGGGATACGGAACACATATGTCATTGTCAGAAATGTACTAAAAGGTCAGAAAGATCGGGTGCGTGATATCCCATCCGGGCTCGGCTCTTCAGTATCTGAAAGGAAGGAAGAGGGAGATGTCAGAGACAACTGATGTAAAAACAGTGGGGAGAGAAATGATTCTTATTATGGTGGCATTTGGTTTGCTGGTGCAGACGATACTTTTGCTGTTTCCAGATAAGATGTATCATTCTCTGGGACTCTGGGCAGGAATTGCCATTGGAATCGCTTCTTCGATTCATATGCGAGTTTCGCTGGAAGATGCAATGGAACAGGATGAAGATGGAGCGGTCAAATATGTTCGGTCACGTTTCGTGATTCGTTATCTGGTAACGGCAGTGGTATTGGCAGCCGTTATCTATCTACGGATTGGAAGTATTGTGACGGTGCTGATTGGAATCGTTGGTCTGAAGATTTCCGCGTATTTGCAGCCGATCATTCATAAATTGTTAGTAAAATTCAAAAATAACGAGTAAAGGAGGAGATTGTGTGGGGAATGGCTATGGTATATTGGCCGCTTCAGATGTAGACTTTATGATTCACGGTCTTTTGAAGTTTCGTCTGTTTGGCCAGGAGTTGTGGCTGACTACAACCCATGTCAGTGTGCTGATCGTAATGACAGGACTGCTCATTTTTGCGATTGTCGTTCGATGTAAACTTAAGGACACGGAAGGCAGACCAGGAGCCCTGCAGAATATAGCAGAGCTTATTGTGGAGTCGCTGGACAACATGGTTGCAGGCAGCATGGGAACAAAAGGCAAGAAGTACCGGAATTATATTGGTGTGCTGTTCCTATTTATTCTGTTTAGCAATTTATCGGGACTTCTCGGGTTGCGTCCCCCTACGGCAGACTTTGGCGTGACGTTTCCATTGGGACTGATTACGTTTGGAATCATCCAATACAATAACGTGAAATGGAATAAGTTTGGAGCGGTGAAATCTTTATTTGAACCGATCCCATTGTTTTTCCCGATTAATTTAATCGGAGAGCTTGCGGTTCCGTTTTCGTTGTCGTTGCGTCTGTTCGGAAATATCATGTCTGGAACGGTAATGATGGCGCTGATTTACGGATTATTGTCTAAAATCGCCATTGGATGGCCCGGATTTTTGCATATTTATTTTGATATTTTTTCCGGATGTATTCAGACATATGTATTCTGTATGTTGACAATGGTATTTACTGTTGACAAGATGGGCGATTGAAGTTGTTTGTAAACTGCATATAATTAAGTGCAGAAAATATAAAAATATGAAAATGATTTGTACAGGAGGAATTTTGGTATGATGAGTCAGATTACAAACGAAGGATTAATTTTAGCATGTTCAGCAATCGGAGCAGGTTTGGCGATGATCGCTGGTATCGGACCTGGTATTGGTCAAGGTATTGCCGCAGGACATGGTGCAGCAGCAGTTGGACGCAATCCAGGTGCAAAATCAGACGTTACTTCTACAATGCTTCTGGGGCAAGCTGTTGCGGAGACAACCGGTCTTTATGGTCTTGCCGTTGCCATGATTCTGTTATTCGCAAATCCGCTGCTTGGTAAACTGTAAGAGACGCGGGTTTTGGTCGCAGAAATGGCGGCCGTTTCAATTGAGGATGAACAGATAAAGGAGGCGAAATCTTGGAACGCTTATTTAACCTGGATCCACAGTTACTTTTTGACGCTTCAGTGCTTGCGATCAGTATGTTTGTACTGTTTACATTTCTGTCTTATCTGCTGTTCAATCCGGTCCGGTCACTTTTGGAAAAGAGGAGACAACGGATTGCGGATGCTCAGGAGGAAGCAAAGAACGAACGGACAGAGGCAATCGCATACAAAGAGGAGTATGAGGCGAAACTAAAAGAAGTGGATAAAGAAGCACAGGAGATTCTAAGTGAAGCCCGGAAAAAAGCGCTGAAAAATGAAAATCAGATAGTTGCGGAGGCCAAAGAGGAGGCTGCCCGCATTATTGCGCGCGCGCAGAAGGAAGCTGAGCTTGAGAAAAAACGTGCATTAGATGATATGAAACAGGAAATGATAACCATCGCATCCATGATGGCAGGAAAAGTCGTTGCGGCAAATATTGATACAACCGTGCAGGCAGGTCTGGTGGATGAGACGTTGAAAGAAATGGGTGAGAGCACATGGCAAAGTTAGTTTCGAAAACATATGGAGATGCCTTGTATGCGGTTGCCAGTGAGACCAATCGAATGGATGAATTTTTCGAGGAAGTGCAGAATTTGCAGGATATTTTGCAGGGAAACCGTGAATGGAAGCTCATGATGGATTCACCAAAGATTGTAAAAGAAGAGAAAGAGAAGTTGATTGAGGAAACATTTCAAGGAAAAGTATCCAAAGAGATCATCGGTCTGATGCGTCTTCTGGTCGTAAAAGGGCATTACAAAGAAATGCCGGACGTGTTTGAGTATTTTATCCATCAGGTAAAAGAAGAAAAAGGCATTGGAATTGCTTATGTAGAAACTGCAATCGAATTGACGGACACCCAGAAGGAGCAGGTAGAAGCAAGACTGCTCGAGACGACCGGGTATCAGTCGTTTGAAATGCATTATACATGTGATGAATCGCTGATCGGCGGTATGGTCATCCGAATCGGGGACCGTGTGGTGGACAGCAGCATCCGGACAAAATTATATGAATTATCGAAAAATTTAAAGAATATACAGTTAGCGCTGTAAAAGAAAGAAGGTGGATTCGCTCCATGAACTTAAGACCAGAAGAGATTAGTTCAGTAATCAAAGAACAGATAGAGAGATATGCGTCTGATCTGGAAGTTTCCGATGTGGGAACAGTCATTCAGGTTGCAGACGGGATTGCGCGTATTCACGGTCTTGAAAATGCAATGCAGGGAGAATTGCTGGAATTTCCTGGAGAAGTATATGGTATGGTGTTGAACCTGGAGGAGGACAATGTTGGTGTTGTACTTCTGGGAGATCACAAGAATATCAATGAGGGAGATACCGTCAAAACAACCGGACGAGTGGTAGAGGTTCCGGTGGGAGACTGCATGTCAGGACGTGTTGTAAATGCGCTGGGTCAGCCAATCGACGGCAAGGGACCGATCGAGGCGAAGGCATATCGCCGTATCGAGCGTGTGGCGCATGGTGTTATTGAGAGGAAATCTGTCAATACACCGCTTCAGACCGGTATCAAGGCGATTGACTCCATGGTTCCGATTGGAAGAGGTCAGCGTGAGCTGATTATTGGGGACAGACAGACTGGTAAGACGGCGATTGCAATAGATACGATTATCAATCAGAAGGGCCAGGATGTAAAATGTATTTACGTTGCGATCGGTCAGAAAGCGTCTACAGTTGCAAGTATTGTTAAGACGCTGGAAGAATATGGCGCGATGGATTATACAACGGTCGTGGCGGCTACGGCCAGTGAATTGGCGCCGCTTCAGTATATTGCACCATACTCTGGTTGCGCAATGGGAGAAGAGTGGATGGAGAATGGTCAGGATGTTCTGATCGTGTACGATGATTTGTCCAAACATGCTACGGCATACCGTACACTTTCCTTGCTTCTTCGTCGTCCGCCAGGACGTGAGGCGTATCCGGGGGATGTCTTCTACCTACATTCCAGACTGCTTGAGCGAGCGGCGAGACTTTCCGATAAGTTGGGCGGCGGTTCTCTGACGGCATTGCCGATCATTGAAACCCAGGCCGGGGACGTGTCTGCATATATTCCGACGAATGTGATTTCGATCACAGACGGTCAGATTTATCTGGAGACAGAGATGTTTAACTCCGGATTCCGTCCGGCGATCAATGCGGGGCTTTCCGTATCTCGTGTAGGTGGTTCTGCGCAGATCAAAGCAATGAAGAAAATTGCGGGTACGATTCGTATTGATTTGGCACAGTATCGTGAGTTGGCATCGTTTGCGCAGTTTGGCTCCGAATTGGATGATGAGACGACGGAACGTCTGGCACAGGGTGTGCGTGTCCGTGAGGTCCTGAAACAGCCACAGTACCAGCCGATGCCGGTAGAATATCAGGTAATGATCATTTATGCGGCAACGAAGAAGCTACTTTTGGATATAGAAGTGGAAGAGATTCTTAGATTTGAAAAGGGGCTGTTTGAATACGTTCAGACAAAATATCCTGAAATTCCAGAAGGGATTCGTGCCGAGAAGGTGCTGAGTGAGGCAAATGAAGAATTGCTTGTCAAAGCAATTGGCGAATTTAAAGAACAGTTTAAACAACAGTAGAGAGGAGGAATAGGCCATGGCATCCATGAGAGATATCAAAAGACGCCGGGGAAGTATCCAAAGTACCCAGCAGATCACAAAGGCCATGAAGCTCGTTTCTACTGTGAAGCTGCAAAAAGCAAGGAGTCGTGCGGAAAGTTCAAAACCATATTTTGACTGTATGTATGCCACTATGATGTCCATGCTGACCAAAGCCGGTAACATTGATCATCCTTATTTAAAGGAGAACGGTTCTAAAAAAATCGGAATTGTTGTGGTGACGTCGAATCGTGGATTGGCGGGAGGTTACAATTCAAATGTAATTAAGCTGATCACCGGAAACGACTTTCCAAAAGAAGATGTGCGGATCTATGCAGTAGGTTCCAAGGGCGTAGAAGGTCTTGTGCATAAAGGATATGAGATCGCTCAGGATTTTTCGGATGTGATTGAAGCGCCTGTATATGGGGATGCGAAGACGATCAGCGAAACGTTGCTGAAAGATTTTATGGATGGGGAGATCGGTTCGATTTACCTTGCATATACGTTCTTCAAAAATACGGTCAGTCATATTCCGAAGTTGATGAAACTGCTTCCTCTCACGGTGGAGGATGCACCGGAAGAAATGCAGACGACTGGTAATTCGGATGAGTCAAAGACGTTGATGGAATTTGAACCAGATGAGGAGGAAGCAATCGGGCTTCTGATTCCCAAATATATGACGAGCATACTCTACGGGGCCTTTGTGGAGGCGGTTGCCAGTGAAAATGGCGCGCGTATGCAGGCGATGGATTCTGCGACAAGCAATGCAGAAGAGATGATTGAAGCCTTGGGATTGATGTATAACAGAGCTCGTCAGGGAGCGATCACCCAGGAATTGACAGAAATTATAGCAGGTGCAGAAGCTTTGAATTAGAGGAATGGAGGGGACCGATCTCAGGTTTATTAGAGGTGGGAAGGAAGCCTTCACCCGATATGAAACAAAAAAATATTATGAGAGGAAACAAGGATGGCAGATAAGAATATAGGAAAAATCACCCAGGTCATCAGTGCAGTTTTGGACTTGAAATTTGCCAGCGGAAAGCTTCCGGAGATTAACGAAGCGATTGAGATTCCGCTTGCAGATGGTGGAAAGCTGATCTGTGAAGTTGCACAGCATCTGGGCGATGATACAGTACGATGTGTTGCCATGGGTCCAACGGACGGACTGGTTCGTGGTATGGATGCAGTTGCAACGGGAAGCCCGATCCAGGTGCCGGTGGGTGAAAATACATTGGGACGTATTTTTAATGTGCTGGGCGAGCCGATTGATGAGAAACCGGCCCCGACAGACGTGGAATATGAACCAATTCATAAGAAGGCGCCGGACTTTGAAGACCAGGCAACAAACACAGAGATGTTGGAAACAGGAATCAAGGTCGTTGACTTGCTTTGTCCTTATCAGAAGGGTGGTAAGATCGGACTGTTCGGCGGTGCCGGTGTGGGCAAGACGGTATTGATTCAGGAATTGATTACCAATATTGCTACGGAGCACGGCGGATACTCCGTATTTACCGGGGTTGGAGAACGTACCAGAGAGGGAAACGACCTCTATTATGAAATGACAGAGTCAGGAGTTATCAACAAAACGGCGATGGTATTCGGTCAGATGAACGAGCCGCCTGGAGCGCGTATGCGAGTTGGTTTGGCGGGACTTACCATGGCAGAATATTTCCGTGATAAAGGCGGAAAAGATGTGTTGTTGTTCATTGATAATATTTTCCGTTTTACGCAGGCTGGTTCCGAGGTGTCAGCGCTTCTGGGACGTATGCCTTCTGCGGTAGGATATCAGCCGACGCTGCAGACAGAGATGGGCGCACTGCAGGAGCGTATCACATCCACAAAGAGCGGTTCGATCACTTCCGTGCAGGCGGTCTACGTGCCGGCGGATGACTTGACGGACCCGGCTCCGGCTACGACATTTGCGCATTTGGATGCGACGACAGTACTTTCCAGAGCGATCACTGAGTTGGGTATTTATCCGGCAGTAGATCCGTTGGAGTCAACGTCCAGAATTTTGGACCCACATGTAGTTGGCGAAGAGCATTATAATGTGGCCCGTGGTGTGCAGGAGATTTTGCAGAAATATAAAGATCTGCAGGATATCATTGCAATCCTAGGTATGGATGAGTTATCCGAGGAAGATAAGTTGGTAGTGTCCAGGGCCAGAAAGGTACAGCGTTTCTTATCTCAGCCGTTCCATGTGGCGACACAGTTCACCGGTCTGGAAGGCCGTTATGTAGCGATTGGCGAGACGATTCAGGGATTTAAAGAGATTCTGGAAGGAAAGCATGACGATATTCCGGAGGGCTACTTCCTGAACGCAGGAAATATTGACGATGTACTTGCGCGCATGAAATAGGAGGGGATCCTATGGCAGAAAATACATTTGAATTGAAAATCATCTCTCCGGACACAATGTTTTATGAAGGAAAAGCAGAGTTTCTGGAGTTTACGGCGACGACCGGCGAGATGGGTGTCTATGCGCAGCACGTGCCGACAACCGTGATTCTGGAGCCTTGCGTCATGCGGATTCACCAGAATGGTGAACTGAAGAAGGCGGCGATCATGGGCGGTTTTGTGGAGATTCTCAAAGAACGGATTACTGTGATGGCGGAAGATGCGCAATGGCCGGATAGTATTGATGTGGAACGTGCGAAAAAAGCCGAGGAGCGTGCCAGAAAGCGGCTCGCAGATCGGGAGTCCGATATGGATGTCAAACGGGCAGAGATGGCACTGAAACGTTCCATTGCGCGGATTGAGACGACGCGGTGATTGGAAACAGAATAAGATTAAGATAAAATATCCTTTATAGAATCAGCAGTTGTAAGATGCTGGGGATTCTGTGGGGGATATTTTTTGGTTGGGAGGGGCAAATTGCACAAATTGTATTCGGTTTTGTTCCGGGTTTCGAATCTAAGAGGCTCTAAATGTTCTGGTGGAAGATATTATAGTACGGACGCAACCGCCTTCAATGCGCCGTCCGTGGCGCAGATCGGGCTTTCGCCGGCGTCCGTGCCGGCGAATTGCTGAGGACTGGCAGAACATTAAGAGTCTCTAAGATTCTTCACAGTCACCAAACCGAATACAATTTGTGCAATTTGCTGGTCGCAAGTTTGAAAATTTCTCATAGGATCTGCAGTATCTTGGAGATATTGGACTCACCCATTGAAAGTTGTGAGGGTGCACTAGGCATTCCTGAATTCATGCCGCCTATCCGGCGGCGGACTTTTAAGGTAATTACGCAAATAATTTAATATTTACGTAATTTTTTGGGATATAGTTCTAATTTTATCAAATAATTTTGTGGAAAACATAGAAAAAAATTGTGAATATTGCAACTGGAAGTAGACGGATGCTATAATATCCACATAAATAAAACGTAAAGGTTTACGTAATGTCGTAAGAGGAAAAGAATTCTATTATGAAAACAAAGATTTCCATAAAAGAGATTGCGGCACAGGCGGATGTCTCGATCGCAACAGTATCCAGAGTGGTCAACCAGAAAGGCGGATATTCGGCGGAGACGGAGCAACTGGTTAAGCGGGTGATCAAGGAGAGTGGATATACACCAAATCTGATGGCAAAAGGACTTCGTACCAGCCAGAATGCAATCATTGGGATCTTAATCCCAGATATAGCAAATGAATATTTTTCTAGTCTTGTTCTGGAATTGCAGAAAGAATTTTTTCAAAACGGATATTTGACGATGGTGTGCAATTCCGATGAAAATTTTGAGCTAGAGAAAGATTATCTAAAGGCGATGGTTGGGCAGCAGGTGAGTGGAATCGTGCTCGTCTCCGGAACAGAATTGAGTTTGAAGCCAACGGGAATTCCGACTGTATATGTGGGAAGAAAGCCCCGTGGGAGTTCCGGAAATGAAAGAGACATTGTATTCATAGAATCCGATAATATAGAGGGCGGCTATCTTGCAACAAAGGAACTCTTAGACAAAGGATGCAAAAAGATCGCGTTTTTGACAGACATATTGCGGGGAAGCAGCAAGGTAGAGCGATTTCAGGGATATTGTAGTGCGCTGATGGAAGCAGGGATAGAGATGAATCCATCAATGGTTTTGAAGGTTGATAAGATAGAAGAAGAGAAAGCGAAAGAAGTCGTAAATCAGGCATTGACTGGGGGAATCCGAATGGATGGGATCGTATGTGCGACGGACATTCTGGCAATTGGAGCGATCACGGCATTGGAAGAAAGGGGCGTCTTCGTCCCAGAAGAGATCAAAGTGACTGGATTTGATGATATTAGCGCATCGCGGTATTTCCGGGTTCCGATTACAACGGTTCATCAGTATAATGATAAAATGGCAAAGGCGATCTCAGAGATGCTGATGTGTTTGATGAAGGGAGAAAAAATTGTGGATAATCGAAAAATCATTCCAGTTTCTCTGATTCAAAGAAAATCTTCGGAATAAAAGCAACAATGTAGACGCTCTGGAAATATCCTGCCAAATGGACATCTGCATTCAGAATGCTAAAGAGGTTTATTTATAAAATTAGTAAACGTTTACTATAAAGGTCAGCTGCCGAATAGGTAGCATAGGTTCAGGGATGCCAAATGTGCTCACATGCAGGTTTACCTTTAATATTGGGAAAAAGGTGGTGATATGTAACATTACCCAAAGGGTACACCGTAACACATGCTCCTATGGAGCTGGAAACCAGCAGAGCTGGTTTATAAGGGTTACCCAAAGGGCATACCGTAACACATGCTCCTGAGGAGCGGGGAACCAGCAAAGCTGGTTTATAAGGGTTCATTCAAGTAAACGTTTTCTTATTATAAATATATCATATAAAATTGAAAATATGGAGGAATGATAATATGAAAAAAGTGCTTATTGTAGGAGAATCATGGACTGTTCAGGAAACGCATGTAAAGGGATTTGACACGGTCGATCTGGGACGCTTGGAGCAGACGAGTGTAGACCCGCTGAGAAACGCTTTGACGAACGCTGGAATCGAAGTGGAATATATGCCGAGTCATATCGCACAATATAGTTTTCCGGATACGGTGGAAGCATTGCAGGAATACAGCGCCATCGCGTTGAGCGATATCGGCAGCAATACGATTATGATGGACCCCGTCATGCAGTTTCAGGGAGTCAGAAAACCAAACCGATTTCTGGCGCTCGTAGAATATGTAAAACAGGGCGGAGGTCTTGTGATGATGGGCGGATACTTAAGCTTTGCGGGAATTGAAAATAAAGCGCGTTACGCAATGACGCCGTTGGCTGAAATACTTCCGGTAAAAATGCTTCACTATGACGACCGTATGGAACACCCGGAAGGTATCTGTCCGGTTATGGTGAAAGAAGATCATCCGGTATTGAATGGTGTAACAGGAGAATGGCCCTGGTTCCTTGGATATAACAAAATCAAAGCGAAAGAAAATGCGGTTGAAATCGCGCAGATTGGCAATGAAGACACCTTCATGGCAGCAATGGAATATGGAGAAGGGCGTACCTTCGCGTTTGCATCCGACTGTGCAATGCACTGGGGCTCCAAAGAATTCCTCGCGTGGGATGGATATGGGAGAGTAATGCCAAACATCTTTAAATGGCTGGCAAAAGAGATTTAAGGGGGTGGAGCTTCGGCGTTCAAAGGCGCCGGTGGTTTCGAATTTTGGATGACACATACAGAAAAGGGTTTTGACTGCGCTCCATTGCACAGGACATTACGATGAGCCTTTGAAAGCGAAAATCGTGTTCAGCTTAGGCTTCCACGATTTTTAAGTCTCATCTCCATAGTGCAAAAGTCGCGCAGTCAAAACCCTTCTCTGTACGTTGTCCAAAATTCGAAACCACCGGCACCTTTGAACGCCGAAGCATTGAACTTGGTTGGCAGAGATGGTGCAGAGTAGTGGGATAATCGCTTTCCCACCCGTTCAATGTGCGATGCATTTCATAGCAGGAATGAACAGTTATCGCCAGTAGACAGCGAAGCAAGGGCAGGGACCATCTCTATGCAGACAATGCAGGGGCGCTCTTTATGGAGGTGAAATCCACTACTTATGGAATCTTAGGCGTGAAGCCTCTGCTGAACGTCTTAGATTCCGTTAGCAGTTAGTTCACCGCAATTTTGCCCCGTCTGCATAGAGATGGTCCCTGCCCTTGCCTCGCGTCCCCACTTCGAGAAACTCAAAAAAAGAAATGAAAGCGCACATCCTTGCATTTTTTGCATATTTCTAATAATATATCATAAGAACTGGAGTTAGATTTATGAGCGCAAAATTACCGTATTACATGACATATCCGATACCGCACTTGCTAGACGACGACTGGATGGAGCGAAGAGATTTTGCTTATATGAAGAATCTGTATCCAATGATGGTAAAGCGCTTGCTTCCTTATATAGAAGAAGAATGTGACCGCCTGGAATACAGATGTAGTATGATGTATGATGAATATCCGGATAAGCTGCAGCTCATACTGTTACAAAGACGTATTGTGGAGAGAATCTTAAAAGAGGAGAACATCGAAGAACAGGAAATATTGGAAGATCTGGTTGCAGTATTGCTTTATCAGGAGATTTATAGAAGACGCTGTGATGATCGCCGGACAAGGCAAAAATACTATTAATTAGTAAAAAATCGTTGCGAAAAAGGAAGAGGAAGTACATATGAATAATATTATTTTTATTGGGATGCCGGCGGTTGGAAAAAGCTCTGTTGGAATTGTGATTGCAAAACGCCTTGGACTCGAATTTGTGGATACGGATTTGCTGATTCAAAAGCAGGAAGGAAAACTATTGAAAGAGATTATAGAAGAAGTGGGAATTGATGGTTTTCTTGCAATTGAGAATCAGGTAAACAAGGAACTTGTTGTATCGCAAAGTGTGATTTCTCCAGGCGGAAGTGTTGTCTACTGTGAGGAAGCCATGCAACATTTCAGAAAAATTGGGACGGTGGTATATTTACGAGCATCTTATGGCAGTATAAAAAAGAGGATACGAAATCTAAAAAAGCGGGGAGTCGTCTTAAAAGACGGACAGACATTCCAGGATCTTTATAATGAGCGTTTACCACTATTTGAGAAATACGCGGACATTACTGTAGATGAGGACGGATACAGGATGGAGGAGACAGTCGAAAGAGTATTGAACGCATTAAAAGGATGCTGGAAAGACGGGTGAGTATTCCTGATTATATGGAAAAACGGGAATTTATTGGGAAATTTGGCGGAAATGCTCAGAAAACGTAATAAATTCGTAAAAAATAATTTACAAACCGTTAAAATGTGTTATACTGACAAAGGGGAGATTGATGGTAATATCAGTGTTTCCATTCTGTGAAAGAGAATATCACAGGGTGTGCCTTTCGAGGGGATGCGCATAGTGCGCAGTGAGATATGGCCCATATGTGGTCACGCTTCAAAGCGGGAGTATTCTTTGGAGAGGCGTAGAAAATATGATTGATTGAGGTGCGGTATGGAGCAATATATCATTAAGGGTGGAAACTCATTGGCAGGGGAAGTAGAGATTGGTGGAGCGAAAAATGCAGCACTTGCGATTCTGGCAGCGGCGATTATGGCGGACGATACGGTTGAGATTGATAAGCTGCCGGATGTGAACGATATCAATGTAATGCTTGAGGCAATCACAGCGATTGGAGCTTCGGTTCAGAGGATTGATCGTCATACAGTTCGGATCAACGGAAGTGGAATTACGAATATCAATATTGAATATGATTATATTAAAAAGATTCGTGCATCTTACTATTTACTTGGTGCATTACTTGGCAAGTATAAAAAGTCTCAGGTGGCTTTGCCGGGAGGATGTAATATCGGAAGCAGGCCGATTGACCAACATTTGAAAGGCTTTCGTGCGCTGGGAGCGGATGTAGATATAGAGAATGGTAAGATTGTAGCGGAGGCCGAAGCGCTTCGGGGAACACATCTGTATTTCGATGTGGTATCGGTTGGCGCTACGATTAATGTGATGATGGCGGCGGCGATGGCTGAGGGCGTTACAATCATGGAGAACGTGGCAAAAGAACCTCATGTCGTAGATGTGGCGAATTTCCTGAACAGCATGGGGGCGAACATTCGAGGCGCCGGAACAGATGTCATTAAGATTCGGGGAGTAAAGAAGCTTCATAAGTCGGAGTATTCCATTATCCCAGATCAGATTGAAGCTGGAACGTTTATGTTTGCTGCTGCTGTGACAAAAGGTGATGTGACGGTAACAAATGTAATACCAAAGCATTTGGAATCTATGATCGCCAAGTTAATTGATATAGGTTGTGAAGTATATGAATCTGATGATGCGGTTCGTGTTGTGGCAAAGCGGCGTCCGAGATGCACGCAGGTGAAGACGTTGCCGTATCCAGGGTATCCAACAGATATGCAGCCTCAGATCGGTGTGGCGCTTGCCTTGGCGGGCGGTACAAGTACTATCACAGAGAGTATCTTTGAGAATCGTTTTAAATATCTGGATGAGCTCGCGAGGATGGGTGCGAATATCAAAGTAGAAGGGAATTCTGCGATTATCCGTGGTGTGGAAAGATTCTCCGGTGCGAGGGTGAGCGCTCCGGACCTGCGGGCAGGTGCGGCGTTGTGTATTGCAGGTCTTGCGGCAGAGGGGATTACAATTGTGGATGATATCGTTTATATCCAGCGAGGATATGAGTGCTTTGAGGAGAAGCTCAGAAGCCTCGGGGGAATCATTGAGCGGGTATCCAGCGAAAAGGAGATACAGAAGTTTCAGTTGAAAGTAAGTTGATCTACACGATTTGAATGATTTTAATTTTAATATTCTGAAAAATGACACTGGCAGAGGGCGCGCTATCGGTGTCATTTTTGCGAAAAAAGGAGTGTACATATGGGACAGGAGAAGAAAAATATGGCCAAAGACATAACAATAATTGGACCGGCGGTGATAGATGTGCTGGCGAGTCCGGTCACACCAGATGTGTTTCAGATTGGAACGCAGCCGGTGAAGGAGATGAAACTTTCCTTTGGGGGAGATGCGCTGAATGAGTCGGTAGTACTCACCCGTTTGGGAAAACAGGTAGAACTGGTCTCTAAATTGGGAAAAGATGATGCGGGGGATCGCGTCGTGGACTATATCAGAAATGAAGGTCTGTCAATGGACAGCATCACGCGAGAAGAACATTTACAGACAAGCATGATTATTGTTCTGGTCGATGAGTCGGGTGAACGATGTTTCTTGACCAATCCCGAGGGAAGCCACAGAAAGCTTTCAGAAAAAGATGTAGAGCCATACTTAGACCAGGCGGCGGATATCGTCAGTTTTGCAGGCTTGTTTATTTCTCCTGCGTTGGATATTCCGGCGACGGAGCGGATTTTCCGTAGAATCAAGGAGAAACCGGAGCGAATCTTGGCTGTGGACATGACGAAAGCAAAAAATGGAGAAACATTGGGTGATATTCAGGGACTACTGCCATATGTTGATTATATGCTTCCGAACAACGAAGAGATCGCATTATTGACGGGAGAAAAGGACCCATATATCAATGCGGGGCTTTTGATCGACGCAGGAGTGACTTGTGCTGTGATCAAATGTGGAAGCGAGGGCTGTTTGATTCGGACAAAAGACGTTTGCATGAGGATTCCGACGTATCCGGTAGAACATGCAGTTGACAGTACGGGGGCGGGAGATTGCTTTGCCGCTGGTTTCTTATGGGGATTATCGCAAGGATTGTCGTTGAAAGAGTGCGGATGTTTCGCGTGTGCAGTTGCATCCTGTACGGTGGAGAAGATTGGGGCGACGGAAGGCGTTCGGTCTCTGGAGGAACCGATGAGGCGATATCAGAAATTGCTGACGTCTGCCGACGGTGACAGTGTATGTAGGTAAAAGACGAATGACTTTGAACGAAAATAAAATGAAGGGACTCTCCTGAAATGATTAGATCCCACAATATATCTCGTGGCTTTTTGAGAACTGTGGAGATATATTGCATATAGATTTCATTTCTCGAGGGTCCCTTTTTTTGTGCTTTTACGTTATACAAAATGAAGTAGATGATTGCTTTTATGCGCCTGCTTCGATCCTCTTGAGATAATAAAAGCCGTATGCTGGGATATCGACTCCAGCGGCTTCCCTCTTGTTTCCGGACAGCAGATCGACATATGTACCGTCTGTCTCATTGATCCAGGCAGTTTTGTCGAATTCACTAAAATTGAACAATCCAAGAATCTTTTCGTCTTTATAAGCTCTTGCGATACACAGGATGCTGGAATCCCAGGTGTCGATGGTCCAGGTGTCTGCAGTGGAGATAAAGACTTTTTCTTTGCGGCGAATCTGCTCTAATTGGCTGAGATGTTGGAACAGTTTTCCTTGGACAGTCGTTTTATCTGACGCCAATTTGGCCAGCTCCCAGTTCATGGCTCCACGGTGAATATAGCGCGAATCTGCGGCTTTGAAAGGGTCTTCTTTGTAAGTATAGTCATTGACCTGTCCGATCTCATCACCACTGTACAGAACAGGAATGCCGGATTGCATGAACATGTAAGCGTGCAGCATGATATCCAATTGAATGGCCCGATTCATGGCGTTCGCATCTTGTTCAAAACCGGCCTTCTCAATCCCGCACATGGAAGCGGTAGTTCCGCAAAACCGTGCATCTCCGGAAACGGGATCTGCATTATAGAGTTCTCCGCGGCTGTTGCTTTCACCCGCATATCCTTGGAAATAGTCGTTCAGATATTTTTTATGAGAACGCTCCTCGATCCCTTCGTTTTGCAGAGATGCATAGTCAAGTCCCCATCCGATATCATCGTGGCATCGCAGATAATTCAAAAAGACATATTCTTTCGGCAGTCGGTTTACAATATCTAACTGTTGTTTCAAGAGCCGGACATCCCTCGTCGCAACGGTATGCCAGGTGGTTGCCATTGTCGTCACATTGTAAAGCATGTGACATTCTGGTTTCTCTATCGTTCCGAAGTAAGGTGCTACTTTTTCTGGTTCCATCACCACCTCACCCAACAAAAGAATCCCAGGGCATACAATCTCGCTGATTATGCGCATCATACGCACGATCGTGTGCACACGTGGAAGATTTCTGCACTGTGTGTTTAACTCCTTCCAGATGTATGGTACGGCGTCAATACGGATAATGTCGATCCCTTGATTGGCAAGGTATAAAAAGTTGTACATCATTTCATTGAATACTCGCGGATTCTTGTAATTCAAATCCCACTGGTATGGATAGAAAAAGGTCATCACAAAATGTCCAGCATCAGGGAGCCAGGTGAAATTACCCGGTGCCGTCGTGGGAAATACTTGTGGAACCGTTTCTTCGTACTTGGAGGGGATTTCATAGTTATCGAAGAAGAAATAGCGGCTCATATATTCTCCGTCTCCCTGACGTGCTTTTCTGGCCCATTCGTGATCCTCGGATGTGTGATTCATGACAAAATCCATGCAGACATTCATTCCCCTTTTATGGCATGCCGCGGTTAGATTTTGTAGATCTTCCATCGTGCCGAGTTTTTCCTGTACTTTGCGGAAATCGGATACCGCATATCCGCCGTCTGAACGATCTTTCGGGGTGTCTAGGAAAGGCATCAGATGGATATAGTTTACATTACTTTTCTCCAGATAATCCAGCCGGCTTTCTACTCCTTTGAGGGTTCCTGCGAAATTATCCACATAGAACATCATTCCCAGCAGGTCGTTCTTCTTGTACCAGTCAGGTTGTGCTTCCCGTTTCTGATCTAAGTCTTTTAAACTTTGGTTTCGCTTCTGATAAAAATGGTACAGTTGGTTGCATAATTCATCAAACATGGAATCGTTGTCATATATTTCCGTATACAACCATTTCAATTCGTCAAAATGACGGGCAAAGCGTTTTTCATACAATGCATCTCTTTGTTTCATTTTGTGCCTCCGAGTGTGATTGTGGATGATCGGAAATTCTCATGCCCATTTCTGCGTTGTAGTCTGTATTTCGGCATTTGGATGTGCCAGAGCTTCGTCCATCTTCAGACAGAGATACATATCCTGCAGCGCATCTCTGAGACTGTAGAATTCCGTTCCATTGTCCAGATATTCTTTCATTTGCAACATGCATGTCGCAACGGCAATTTCGTCATCGTTGAATCGTGCATTGATAAACGGGGTTCTATACAAGAATTCTTCCCCCAGCATGATTCCAAAATGAGACCACTCCTGATTACCGTATACGCCAAGATCAATTCGATGCAACTGCTGCATTACGGGCACGTTGTCTCTGGTCAGATAACGGATGGTAAGATCATCAATCTCACCTCGGACGCCCTGTACAGACAATTGTCTCGTCCTGATAAAAGAATGATACTGCACTGGGTCGGAAAAGTCAAAGAAAGCTGTCTTTCCATTTTCAAATTCAAATGTCAGACGATCTCTGGAACATTGAAAAATGTTTCCGTCAAATGCCATTCCATCCCGGCCATAGGTGTTTGTAACATCGAACCAGAACCGCTTTCCATAAATCTTACAATTGGTGTATCCAACATTCAGGAATCTGCGGATGACGCTTGCACCGTGGTATCCGTGCAAGGCAGAGATGTTTATGTTTTGAATTTCCCCTAATTTGTGGTCGGAAATTGCCTTGTACCAGGCGGCGTAAAGCGGTTGTTGTAAATATTGTTCGGCAACCTGAATCTTTCCATTATGTAATTGACAACTGTCCCAGACACTTTCCAGCGCCTCCAGGCTTTCACCAGGAGGCGTTTCACAGAGGACGGGTACTTTTTTTTCAAATAAAATGGGAAGATATTCCGAGAGGATTCCTCGCTTAATTGACAGTACGACATAGTCTGGCTCTGTCTGCAACAGCTCTTCCAGTGTGTTTACGACAGGAATCTGCATTCGGTGAGAGAACAGATTTCCTTTTTCCGGATCTCGTACTACGACTGCGGTGAGTTCAAATATTTCAGGGAGCGCTTTGGCAATTCGTATATAAAATTCCGCTCTCCAGCCGGAACCAATGAGTCCGAATCGGATTTTTTTCATAGTGATTTCCTCCTCATATCAATAAAATAGCGTGTTACTCACGGTACATGATATCCGCGTGACGCTGCCAGAATCTGATACCATTCGTCATAGGACAGTTTGATTTCTTGTGCGTCTGCTGCCACTTTTATCCGAGCTGGATTCATTGTTCCCGTGATTGCAGTGATTTTGGCGGGGTGAGCAAATAACCATGCGTACATAATCGTGTCGATTGCCGTACGATGGTCGGAAGCGATTTCTCCCAAAGTCTCACGCAGACGCAGTGATTGTGGATCTTCACCGGTAAATACCGTTCCTCCGCCGAGAGGGGACCATGCCATGAGTGGAATCTTTCGGGTCAGAGCATCGTCCGTCACGCCGTTAAAGAAGTGGTCTACACTCTTTACAGATAATTCTACCTGATTTGTTACTAACGGAATGGAAAGATAACTTTGCAGCATTTCCATCTGAGAAGGCATGAAGTTGGAGACGCCGAGATTCAACGCCTTTCCCTCTTTTACAATAGTTTCCAGCGCGTCTGCCGTTTCCGCCGGGTCAGCCAGAAGGTCCGGACGATGAATCAGTAACAAATCCACGTGGTCGGTGGCTAATCTTTGGAGAGAATTTTCTATTTCAGTAAGTAATTTCTTTTTCGAAGAATTATAATAAATGACTTTGTTTCCTTCCGCTCTGGGAAGAACAATGCCGGCCTTTGTCACCAGTTTCATTTTGTTTCGCAATCCGGGCTGCTTTTTGAGTACGGCTTCGCCAAAAAGTGTTTCGCAGCCGGTAGCGCCGTATACTGGCGCGTGGTCGAAAGAATCAATGCCCATATCCAGACATTCTTCCACAAAGCGTAGAATCTGTGCCTTATCCATGTTGGCATCTTTCATCCTCATACAACCGACTGTTACCTGGGACAATTCCAGATTATCACTGAATTTTATCATTTTCATAGTTAAAAGTCCTCCTGTAACTATTCTTTTACGCCGCCTGTTGTCAGGCCCGCGATAATTTTCTTCTGGAATATCAGTACCAGTATGATTAAAGGTACTGTAACTACTACGGTTGCCGCTGCCATATCACCCCATGGAAGTTCGTAATTACTTGGGAACAGAGAGATTCCGACAGGAACCGTTCGCATCAAGTCATTGGTCATGAAAGTCAGAGCGTAAATATACTCATTCCAAGCATTGATAAATACGATCAGACCAACCGAAAAAATAGCAGGTTTGATCAGCGGAAGCATGATCTGGAAAAATACGCGCGCGCGGGAACAGCCGTCGATGGCAGCGGCTTCTTCAAAACCTTTGGGAAGCTGCGCAAAAAAGTTGGTCAACAGCCAGATAGACAACGGCAGTGCAAACGTAATATATGGGATCACAAGACCCGCGTAAGTATTCAACAGACGTAAATCCTTTAATAAAAGGTAGATCGGACTTAAGGTGGCGATCGTTGGAAACATGGAAATGCTCAGGATCGCCATGAGCATAATCTTTTTGCCTTTAAATCGAAGTCGTGCCAGTGCATAAGCCGCGGAAGCGCCGATCAGTATACTCAACAAGGTGGTGGTAGTAGCTACAATAAAACTGTTTATCAGATACCTGGCAAATGGATGTTTCTCAAACACATTTACATAAAATTGTCCGTGCACGGAGCTGGGAATCCATTTTGCCGGTATTGCCGAAATTTCAGCCATGGGTTTGATGGAAGTCAAGAATTGCCAGAAGAAAGGCAATACAATAATTCCAACAAACACGATGACAAACAGATAAAATAATATTTTTGTTATAATAGAACCATTTTTTTTCTGCATATTCTCCCTCCTACATATCCGTGATCTGATCGCCGAGGACACGCATGTAAATCAGACTGATGATGAATACGATGATAAAGATCATTACCGCCATCGCGGAACCATATCCGAAGTCAAGGAATTTCATCAAATGATTGTAGGCATAGACGGATACACTTTCGGTTCCGTTGGCTCCGCCGGTCATAACTGAGATCAAATCAAATACACGGAAGGCATCTAATGTTCGGAACAGCAAGGCAACTAGTGCAGTTGTCTTGACGGTTGGTAAGGTGACATAGAAGAATCTTTGGAAAACATTCGCGCCGTCAATTTTGGCCGCTTCATAGAGTTCTTCCGGAACCATCTGAAGTCCAGCTAGGATTAGCAGGGCCATATAAGGAGCCGTCTTCCAGACGTCGGTAATCACCAGGGCCATAAAGGAACCACTGGAAGTACTGAGCCATGCCTGATATTTTTCGATGATACCCAGGCGCATCAGGATATCGATAAAAAGACCATATTGATCGTTGTAAATGAATTTCCACATCAACGCGGAAACGGATGTGGGGATGGCCCATGGAATCAAAATAGCGGCTCTTACAATACCTTTGCCGCGGAATGGCTTATTCATAATCAGAGCTGCGGCGAAACCGATTAAAAATTCCAGCACCACCGTAGTCACTGTAAATTTCAGAGTAAAAATAATTGCTGTAATCGCTCTTTCATCTTTAAAAATGTTCAAATAATTTTGAAAGCCGATAAAGGGATATCCGCTGCCCGGATCGGTCAAAACCATTTCATGAAGACTGATCCAGAGGGTTCTGAGAATCGGGTATACTGCAATGGCCAGCAAGACGAGGATTGCCGGAGTCATCATGATCCACGCATCCCGGGCTTCGGTTTTCATAATAGAACTGGTTTTCTTCTTTTTTTCTGACATCGCTGCCTCCATTCCTTTTTCATACTATGAAATGTCAGTATATCGAGCATCACCAAACTAATATAGGGTGTGTCAGATTACACACCCTATATTGTTGGTATAAGTTAGAGAAACAAGAATTATTTGCTCAATTCTTCTGCTTCTGCCTGTAAAGCGTCTAATGCTGCTTTTACCTCTACTTCGCCGGTCAAAGCCTGATGGATATTTCTCTGAATTGCATCAGAAAGCTTTGCGTACTGTGGAGATGCAGGTCTGGATTTTCCACCTTCGATAATGCCATAGAAATCTTCGTAGAATGGAATTTCTTCGAGAATCTCAGCGTCCTGATATACAGATTTTACGACTGGAGGCTGAGCGGAGATCAGAGTCATCTCTTTCTGAGTCTCTTCGCTGGTCATGAATTTGATAAATTCGCCTGCAGCTTCTTTGTGTGCGTCGTCGATATTATTGTTTACTACGAGATCCAGACCGCCCAGGCAGGAGTGAGGATCGGTTCCGTTCGGTCCGATTGGAAGAGTTGTTGCGCCGATCTTATCTGTTACCTGAGAGCCTTCACCCTGTCCTGATGACCAGAATCCTGACCAGTCACGGATGAAGAAGCATTTACCCTGTTTAAATACGTCTTCGCTTTCTGTTTCTGCATAGGTGGTAACGCCTTCTGGAGCATACTCATCGACCAATTTCTTCATGATTTCAGTTGCTTCGATGTTTTCCTCGGAGTTGATAATCGGAGCTCCGCTTTCGTCCAGGATGTCTCCGCCATTACCCCAAACATACTCTACCCAGTTTGTAACCAGCGCCTCAGACTGTGCAGCCTGGAAGTCAGCGCCGTATTCTACGCCGTTGATGCCAACCGCTTTGTCTGCGAGTTCCATCCAACCGTCCCAGGTGGTTGGCACTTCTGCCTTTAATTCCTCTAATACGTCCGTTCTATAGAACAGAACGCTAGAGTTGGTGAACCATGGAGCCGCGACTAATTTTCCATCATATGTAGCTGCTGCTACAGTACCTTCGATCATGGCGTCGGTCGCTGAGGAGTCGAGGTATTCGCCCAAATCAGCCAGCCATCCGGCAGATGCAAACTCTGCAATGTAAACGACGTCAAGGCCCATGATATCAACGCTGGTATCTCCGCCTGCCAGTTTGTTGACAAAGTCGTCATGCACCGTGTTGGCGTCTTGTGGCAGAATAACGGTATTCACTTCGATCTTGTCCTGACTCTCATTGAACTTGTCGACGATCTTCTGTGTTGGCTCCCCGACGCCTTGGTCGAAAGAAAAGTTCAATGTGATCTTCTCACCGCCATCTGATGTAGCATCTGTGCTACCGCTTCCACTTCCGTTGCTTCCGCCGCAACCTGCCAGCGAAAAGGCCATAACTGCAGATGCTGCGAGTGCTGCTGCTCGTTTCCATGTTCTCTTTTTCATGTGAAATCCTCCTTCATAATAAAATAATTGATGTATCACATTATACCTTTCGGTGTAACGTCTATTTTTACTTTGAAAGTTCGCTGCCGAGTAGGCAGCATAAATTTAGGGATGCCCCATGTGCACGCAACTTTCATGTTTGGAGATGGGGAAAATGCTTTCCTTATATGCTATTTCTTGTGCGGATTTGGCAAATAAAATTATAAAATACGACATTTTTTACAAATATTATTGCGTATTTTTGTGTGGTTTTGCTAAAAAATATTAGGAAAGCGTTTTCTTGATGCCGATAGGATAAGAGCTGTTTGTTACAGCTCTTGGTTTATATATGTTCTTATATGTTCAATGTTCGGATTGTGCTTCTGCGGATAATCTTATGAGGGACATAGTGTGTCATCGCCGTTTTGTCTTCCTGGTCAATCCATTTCATTAACTCCCGTGCCGCCATTTCTCCTTCGTGGAAATAGGAGATACGAACCGTTGAGAGTTCCGGTTGAAAATAGGTGGCGAAATCTGAATCGTCGAATCCCATCACAGAGATCTCTCCTGGTACATCTACGTGCATATTTTTTAAAAATTGTATGACACCGACTGCAATGACATCGCTTCCCGTCACGACGGCTGTCGGAAGGATACTATTTTCCTCATAAATCTTCCTCATCCCATCATAACCAAATTGGAAAGAAAAATCGCCCTGTTCAATATAAGAGTCTATGATATCTATTCCGGCTTGTTTTAGTGCTGTTTTATAACCCTGAAGTCTTTTCTGTCCCGATGAGAAGTCATGTTTTGGTCCACCCAGATAGGCGATTCGGCGATGCCCGTTATCCAGCAAAAATTGTACCGCATCTGACATTGCCTGAATGTTGTTATGTACAACGGTGTCAATGATGCCTTCACCCACGGGCGTTTCCTGCGTAACCAGAACAGTGGGATAACTGCGCTTTAGAATAGAGTCGACCAATCTTTGGTTGATATTGATTCCTGCAAATAGGAGTCCGTCGATCTGCTTTTCTTCCAATAGCTCCAACAGTCGAATCTCCCGGTCCTGTTCTCCGCCGGATTCGCAGATCATGATGGTATATCCTCTGTTTTCGCATACGCTGTTGATGCCTTTTGTCAATGTTCCAAAAACGGTATTGGAAATGTCGGAGACAATGACTCCGATCATGTTTGTTTTCTTTGTAACCAGACTTTGCGCCAGGGGGTTTGGCTTGAAGTGATTTCGCTTTATCACTTCATAAACGCGTGCGCGAAGCTCCGGACTGACGGGCTTTGTGCCATTCATAACCCTGGAAACTGTGGAGATAGATACGCCTGCCTCCTTTGCAATATCTGAAATTGTAACTGCCATTTTTTTCTCTCTTTTCGATATGATTCACATAGGAAAAGGTTTTCCTTCTTTTGTTTGCATATTAACACTCCAAAATAGGAACGTCAATCCTATTTTGGAGCTACTTTGCATTTTTGTTATTTATTACTAATTTCAACGGGAAAAATTGTGCGATTTCAACAGAGAAGTTATGCTGTTTTCTGCATTTGTCCTTCTGGCTTTGCTTTTGGTTGTGTATCGGAAGCTGTCACGGTTCTGGTTGTTCCACCGGAGACATAAACTTTCCCGCATTCCGGACAGATATCGGTATGTAAACTTACGCTCTGGCTGAGGACACGTCGGTCTTCCTTCTCTGCGGCAGCCTGTTCTCGTACCACGTGCTCCATCTCATGACCGCGTACTGCGGATGCCGCCTGATCTGGTGAAATATGCGTTGGAGTCTGATAGGATACTCCGGGATCATCGGAGCCGTCTTGATATTTTCGTTTTGCACAGGTCTGGCATTCCCCTTTCTCGGCTGCCTCCAGCACACCATCGACGCCTGCCTTTTCGTTCCCTAGTCCAATTTTTACACCTTTTTGTTCTGGATCGTACTGCTGCATGCGCATACGCACAGCCATCTCTGCAGGATCGGCACCTTCCCGCAAAAAAGGAATGACGTTTCCAGACATTCCTGGTCGTACTCTTGATATGGCATCCACTGGCGGTACAGGAGTATCCAGACTGATCGCCCGTACTGGGGTGACGGCTGTCGTCGCCTGTACTGGTTGAACAGGCTGTACTCTTTCGGCTGCACTGATTCGCATTCTGGAATACCCGCCATATTGATAATAATTGTAGTATGGATTCACTCCTGAAATACTTCCTACCATATACAGTTCCCTCCGTCATGAACTTCTGTCAACGTACTTACTTGTTTGATAAATTTGATAAATGGATTATCAATCTTCTGTATTTAATATCGTCAAAAAAGGAATAAAAATAATGAGGACTTAAAGAAATAAGTTTTGTAATAATTCAGCTTTTTTGTTGAATTATTAAGAAGTAGTGCGGCTTGTAAACCTTAAATTGCTATGGTATCATAATATAAATATCAGAAGGATACTTTACAGGTAATGTAGCATATAATAAAGGTGGTGAATCCTTTGGGAGTAAAAGATACGGTAACGACAAAATATATGAGGCAGAATGAAATCTTTGCTGACGCTTTTAATTATTATATATATGGCGGCGAACAGGTAATCAATCCGGAAAACCTGGAGGAACTCGATACCCGTGAGATAGATGTTCCTTATGGCGGAGAAAAAGGAGTGGAACAGCCAGTACAGAAAACCAGAGATGTTATTAAATCGGTCATTGCGATGATGGATAAACGGCTCGCATATCTGCTTCTGGCAATTGAGAATCAGTCCAATATTCATTATGCGATGCCAGTAAAAAATATGGTTTATGATGCTCTTCAATATGCGAAACAAGTGAAAGGAGCGATAGCTTCTCATAAAGTGTCTGGCGATTACGAAGGTGTTGGCAGTGATGAATATCTGTCAGGATTTATGAAAGAGGATCGGTTGTTACCAGTAGTGACATTGGTTATATATTTTGATTCCAAAGAATGGGATGGCCCGCTGTCAATTCATGAAATGTTTTTGGAACAGGACGCCAGAGTGCTTGCGCTGGTTCCTGATTATAGGGTTAATTTGCTTGCACCGGCTTCGATAGAGGATCATAACTTTGAAAAGTTTCAGAGTTCTTTGAAAGAAGTTTTATCATTTATTAAGCATGCAAGGGATAAGGATAAATTGAAGAAGGTTTTAGACGCGGATGAGTCATTCCGGCATCTCGGAAGAAGTGAAGTTGATGTGTTAAATGCTTGTGTAGGTGCAAAGATAACAGTAAATGAAGGGGAGGAGGCGATTGATGTGTGTTTGGCGATTCAGCAAATGAATGAGGAAGCTGCACAGAAAGAAAGAATTTCTACGCTGTTGAATAGCATTAAGAACCTTATGAAAAAAATGGATTGGACTGCAGAACATTCCATGGACGTACTGAATGTTTCTGAAAACGATCGAGAGGTACTTACACAGCTGCTTAAATAGATGAGTTGCCATCATCTTAAATTTTTGTGTACCAAAATTCTCTTGACATTCTCCTCAAATCAGTGTAAAGTTTTATATGTATAAAAATAATAAATAACAATCTTTCTCTTATTCAGAGCAGTGGAGATACATAGGATCTGAGAAGCTGCGGCAACCCCTTTGCAGGAAGGTGCTAACCTGAGCGAGTGAATCGAACAATAAGAGGATTGGTTTATTTCAAAGATAAAGCAGTCCGCTTTGAGTGGACTGCTTTTTGTTTTGGAATTTATATCATATGGTAAGAGAAAGAAGAAAGAGAGGATTTTATGGAGAAAAGATTATTTACTTCGGAATCGGTGACAGAAGGACATCCGGACAAAATGTGCGATCAGATTTCAGACGCGATACTGGACGCTTTATTGGAACAAGATCCGATGAGCCGTGTGGCTTGTGAAACCAGCACGACAACAGGAATGGTTATGGTGATGGGAGAGATCACGACGAAAGCGTCTGTGGATATTCCAAAACTTGTACGGAGTACGATTCGTGAAATCGGATACACGAAGGGAGAATATGGTTTTGATGCGGATACCTGCGCCGTCCTTACGACGTTGGATGAGCAGTCTGCCGATATCGCGCTTGGAGTCGATAAAGCGCTGGAGGCAAAGGAAAATAAAATGTCTGAGGAAGAGCTGGAGGCAATTGGTGCTGGGGATCAGGGGATGATGTTTGGTTACGCGTCCGATGAGACAGAAGAGTATATGCCTTATCCGATTGCTTTGGCACATAAATTGGCATTAAAACTCACAGAAGTGCGTAAGAATGGGACTTTGAAGTATCTCCGTCCAGATGGCAAGACGCAGGTGACGGTCGAATATGATGCGGAAGATAAGCCGGTTCGTTTGGATGCAGTGGTTCTTTCCACACAGCATGATCCAGATGTAACGCAGGAGCAGATTCATGCAGATATTAAGAAATATGTGTTTGATGAAGTTCTTCCACAGAAATTGGTAGATGCGGATACGAAGTTCTTTATCAATCCGACAGGCCGGTTTGTGATCGGTGGACCTCACGGTGACAGTGGTTTGACAGGAAGGAAGATCATCGTAGATACATATGGTGGAACGGCACGTCACGGCGGCGGTGCATTTTCCGGAAAGGATTGCACGAAGGTGGATCGGTCTGCGGCATATGCAGCCAGATATGCAGCGAAGAATATCGTTGCGGCTGGCATTGCGAAGAAATGTGAGATTCAGTTGTCTTATGCGATCGGTGTGGCACATCCGACATCAGTGCGGGTAGAAACGTTTGGAACGGGCAAACTAAGTGATGAGCAGATTGTAGAAATCGTTCGTAAGCATTTTGATTTGCGCCCGGCAGGCATTATCAAGATGCTGGATTTGCGGCGGCCAATTTATAAACAGACAGCCGCCTATGGACATTTTGGACGAAATGATTTAAACTTACCTTGGGAGAAGCTGGACAAGGTTGAGGAATTGAAACAGTATTTGTGATCCGCGCAGGAGATTACAGCGTGCGGACGGTTTCGGCAGTATCCGGAAATCGTCCGTGCGCTGTTCTTTATTCCGGCAGGCTTTGTTTCAACACAGAAAAGATTTTGGAAGATTCCGGTAGACTTTCCACAAGATTCAGGAGGAATGCAGATGAAGCTGAAAACCAGACTTTTTATTACATTTGTGGCGATTATGATTCTGCCAACAATTTTTACAACATTGGCGACATACACGATGGACCCACAGCAGGTGGGAGAGATGCAGCAAATGTTTCTGGGGATTATTCTTTGTACCGCTGTATTGTTGATCCTCTGGATTTACCGTACAGTGTCGGTGCCGCTCAGGAAGATGCAGGAAGCGGCGCGCAATATCAAAGAAGGAAATCTGGATTTTGAACTACATTATGAAAAAGATGATGAGTTTGGACAGCTTTGTCAGGATTTTGAGGAAATGCGTCAGCGGCTGAAAGATAACGCAGAAGAAAAACTGGAGTTTGACCGAGAAAATAAAGAGTTGATCAGCAATATTTCACACGATTTGAAGACCCCGATTACAGCGATCAAGGGATATGTGGAAGGTATTATGGACGGTGTTGCGGATACGCCGGAAAAGATGGACAGATACATTAAAACGATATACAATAAAGCAAATGAAATGGATTTGTTGATCAATGAATTGACGTTATACTCCAAAATTGATACAAATCGAATTCCGTATGATTTTACGACGATTTCTGCCAATGCTTATTTTAATGATTGTGCGGAAGACTTGTCTATAGAGTTGGAATCGAAAGGAACGATATTTGTCTATCACAATGAGATGACAGAGGATTGTGAAATCATTGTGGATACAGAGCAGCTTCGCCGCGTGATTGGCAATATTATCAATAATTCCCTAAAGTATATGGATAAGACACAGGGAAGAATAGAAATGACCTTAAAAGATGTGGGCGATTTTGTGCAGATCGAACTGCAGGATAATGGAAAGGGAATCGCGGCAAAAGATTTGCCGAGAATCTTTGAACGGTTTTACCGCACAGACGCTTCGAGGAATTCTTCAAAAGGAGGAAGTGGAATCGGGCTGTCGATTGTCAAGAAGATTGTAGAGGAACATGGGGGAAATATTTGGGCAACCAGCAAAGTGGGGGAAGGCACAACCATGTGTTTTGTCGTCAGAAAATATCAGGAGGTACCGTTAGATGAGTAAGATTTTAATTGTAGAAGACGAAGAAGCCATCGCAGATCTGGAAAAGGATTATCTGGAACTGAGTGGATTTGAGGTGGAACTGGCGAATGATGGGGATACCGGTCTTTCGCAGGCCTTGAACGGGGACTATGATCTGGTGATCCTGGACTTGATGCTTCCAGGGGTGGATGGGTTTGAGATCTGCCGGCAGGTGCGCGATCAGAAGAATACCCCGATTATCATGGTTTCTGCAAAGAAAGATGATATTGACAAGATTCGGGGACTGGGCCTCGGCGCGGATGATTATATGACGAAGCCTTTTAGTCCCAGCGAATTGGTTGCCAGAGTGAAAGCACATTTGGCGCGGTATGAACGTCTGATTGGAAGCAATGCGGAAGAGAATAAGGTGATCGAAATTCGTGGATTGAAGATTGATACGACGGCAAGACGTGTCTGGGTAAACGGGGAAGAGAAATCATTTACAACGAAAGAATTTGATTTACTGACATTTCTGGCGAGTCATCCGAACCATGTATATACAAAGGACGAACTGTTCAGCGAAATCTGGGATATGGAGTCCATCGGAGATATCGCGACGGTTACGGTGCATATCAAAAAGATTCGAGAAAAAGTGGAGTATGACACTTCCAAACCGCAGTATATTGAGACAATCTGGGGCGTAGGGTATCGCTTTAAAATGTAGAGATACACGACGATATTTTGTTGGATTATCGTAGAATCATTGAGTATAGATGGACAGGAGTTCTGGGATTTGGGGACAGAGAAAAAGAACAAGGGACTGAGTAATGTCCAGTGGATTGCGATAGGTTTCTTCGGAGTGATTCTTCTGGGAGGAATCCTGTTGTGGTTGCCGGTAAGCAACCGACAGCCGATCATGTTTATCGACGCATTGTTCACAGCGGTCTCAGCGGTTTGTGTGACCGGTCTGGTGACGATCGTGCCGGCAACGCAGTTTACGGTGGTCGGTAAGTGGATTTTGCTGCTATTGATTCAGATTGGGGGATTGGGCGTCATTGCCTGCACTGTGGCATTTTTTCTGATGATTCGGAAGAAGATTACTATGAAGGAACGGATACGTATTCAGCAGGCCTATGGTCTGGATACGTTGTCGGGGATGGTCCGATTTATCATTCGTATATTGAAAGGAACTTTTTTGGCGGAGGGAATTGGTGCAGTCCTGTATGCGTTCTATTTTGTGCCGGAGTTTGGACTTTTGCGCGGGATATGGTATGGAGTGTTTCATGCTGTCTCGGCATTCTGTAATGCGGGCATTGATATTCTGGGCGATAGCAGTCTGATCGGTTATAGCGGTTCGCCATGGCTCCAGTTTACCACAATGTTTCTGATTGTGTTTGGAGGACTGGGATTTACCGTGTGGTACGATGTAGTCGGAAATGTGCGGCGTGTCTGCAAAGAACGCATGCCGAGAGAGCGAATCTTTACTAGGCTAGAGCTACATTCCAAGATTGTACTTGTGATGACGGGTTTCTTGTTGGTTCTGGGTACAATTCTATTTTTCCTTTTGGAATATCATAATCCGGAGACGTTGGGGCGTCTGTCTTTCTTCGAGAAGTGGGAGGCCGCTTTGTTCCAGTCTGTGACGACTAGAACTGCGGGGTTTGCAACGTTGCCGCAGAGTGCGTTGACAGAAGGCAGCAAAATGATAGGGTGTATTCTGATGTTTATTGGCGGGTCTCCGGCAGGAACGGCCGGAGGTGTGAAGACCACGACGATTGCAATGCTGCTTTTGACCTGTCTGTCGGTGATACGGGGGAAAAGGGATACGGAGTGCTTCGGGAGAAAGATTCCGCAGGATAATGTCAGGTCAGGCGTCACGATTATTATGGTGACATTTTCATTTTTAATGGCAGGGGTGACCATACTGAGTATATTAGAACCAACGATAGATATGATGCGTATTTTGTATGAGGCTGTTTCTGCAATTGCCACCGTTGGGCTGACAGCAGATTTGACACCGACGTTGTGCATGGGAAGTAAAGTGGTCCTGATGGTGTTGATGTATGTTGGCAGAATCGGGCCGGTAACGATGGCGCTGATTTTCAGTGGAAAGGTCAGACTAGGCACGCATTTTCGCGATCTGCCTCAGAAGAGAATCTTAATCGGATAAGAGGTACGCAGATACAGAGAGTAGTCTTTGACGGGAATCCAAATCGCAGGAGGAGACGATGGGTGAGAAAAAGCAGTATGCAGTATTCGGACTGGGGGGCTTTGGGCGCAGTGTTGCGTTGACATTGGAACAGATGGGGTGCGACGTTATCGTGGTGGATCAGTCTTATGAGCGGATTCAGGAAATCGCAGATTCGGTATCTTATGCATTCCGCGCGGATGTCACGGAGCCGGATGCGTTGGATACATTGGGAGGAAGGAATCTGGACGCCGCGATTGTGGCGATCGGAGAGAATCTGGAAGCGTCCATTATGGCGATTATGGCGGCCAAAGAAATGGGGATTCCCTATGTGCTTGCGAAAGCAAAGGATAAGTTGCAGGCGCAGATCCTGCAAAAGATCGGTGCGGATGCCGTGATTTCCCCAGAGCATGATACGGGGGCAAGAGTTGCGCGCAGCTTGGTTTCGGCAGCATTCACGGATTGGATTGAGCTTTCCAATGATTTCAGTTTAGTGGAAGCGCAGATACCGGGAGCTTGGGTAGGAAAGACTTTGGAAGAGCTTCGTGTGCGGGAACGTTATGGTGTCAACATTGTCGGGTTGATTCATGATGAAAAGATCAGCGTCATCTTGAATCCACAGGCGCCGTTGCCGGAAAAATGTCTGTTGATTTTGATCGGTGCGGACAAGAATCTGGAGTTTCTGAGAAATGGAGACTGGTCTTCCAAGTGAGATGCCAAATGTGCTCTCATAGCTTTCATGTTTGGTGGCGCGCTCCCTTGCGGGCGCATGCAGGTTTACTGTGAAAGAGGTGCAAACGATGATTACAAGCACGTCAAATGCTAGAATCAAAGAGTTAATAAAGATTCGCAAGCATACAAGATTCCGAAATAAAAAACAAGTTTATCTTGTGGAGGGCAGTCGAATGGTCCGGGAGGCGCCCGAGGAAGAGATTGTGCAAATATGGGTGTCGGAACGTTTTGCGGATAAAAATCAAACACTTTTGAGAAGATTTCCGGATCGAATTCCAGTGGAAATACTTTCAGATTCCGTGTTTGCGCATGTTTCGGATACGAAAACGCCGCAGGGTGTGCTCTGTGTACTCCGGCAAAAGTCTTATGATTTGGCTCAAATCATACAGACAGAGAAACCGCTGCTTTTGCTGTTGGATGGTTTGCAGGACCCGGGGAATTTGGGGACGATTCTGCGGACAGGTGAAGCAGCTGGGGTGACGGGAATGATTCTGAGCAAAGACTGTGTGGATATTTATAATCCGAAAGTGATTCGTTCCACGATGGGTTCCGTTTATCGAATGCCGTTTATCTATGTGGAAGATCTTGCCAAAACGGCTATTTGGATAAAAGGAAAAGGAATCCATATCTATGCCGCGCATTTACAAGGGAAAAATGCATATGATAAAGAAGGATATCAGAATGGAACGGCGTTTCTGATCGGAAATGAGGGAAATGGCCTGAGAAAAGAAGTGGCAGAACAGGCAGATGTCAAGATTCAAATTCCGATGCAGGGACAGGTAGAATCTTTGAATGCGGCGGCAGCAGCGACAATATTAATGTACGAGGCAATGCGACAGAGACGGGAGGAATTAGAATGGTAGAATCAATCATAACGGAAGGAATGTGCTGGCTGATCTTGTTTGTGATGCTGGTTGTGATAGAAATTGTGACGCTTGGGCTGACAACCATCTGGTTCGCAGCCGGATGTCTGGTGGCTTTTGTGCTGTCATTATTCCATATTTCTCTTCCAGTGCAGATTTTTGTGTTTTTGACGGTGTCTGTATTACTATTTATACTGACCAGGCCGGTGGCCATTCGTTATTTTAACAAAGATCGTGCAAGGACGAATGTGGAAAGTGTGATCGGACGTTCTGCAGTTGTGTTGGAGACGATCGACAATGTGCATGCGAAAGGACGCGTGGAGCTTGACGGAATGGAGTGGAGCGCGAGGTCCAGTTTAGATACAGAGACGTATCAAAAAGATGAGGTAGTGCGAATTACGGATGTTCAGGGAGTAAAACTGATTGTGGAACATTTGCATACGGAGGATTCAGAGAAAGTGTGATTAGGGAGTGAACCGGCTGAGTGTTTCATGTGTAATAAAAAAATAGAAAATTTTAAGGAGGATTTAAACATGGGATTAAAAGGAATTATTGGATTGCTGGTTGTTATTTTGGTGATTGTGATTCTGGTATCTAGCATCGTCAGGATTGTACCGCAGGCAAAGGCAATCGTAGTGGAGCGTCTGGGCGCTTATCAGGCGACATGGAGTGTTGGTTTGCATTTCAAGGTTCCGATCATCGACCGCGTGGCGAGAAGAGTAGACTTGAAAGAGCAGGTAGTGGATTTTGCGCCGCAGGCGGTGATTACGAAAGATAATGTTACGATGCAGATTGATACGGTGGTATTTTATCAGATCACAGATCCAAAACTGTTCTGTTATGGAGTTGCCAATCCGATTATGGCGATTGAAAATCTGACGGCGACGACACTGCGTAATATTATCGGTGATCTGGAGCTGGATCAGACATTGACGTCCAGGGAGACGATTAACACGACGATGCGTTCGTCTCTGGATGTGGCGACAGATCCGTGGGGAATCAAGGTGAATCGTGTGGAGCTGAAGAATATTATTCCTCCGACAGCGATTCGGGATGCGATGGAGAAGCAGATGAAAGCGGAGCGCGAGCGTCGTGAGGCAATCCTTCGCGCGGAAGGTGAGAAAAAGTCTACGATCCTGGTAGCGGAAGGTCACAAAGAATCTCAGATTCTGGAAGCGGAGGCTGAGAAACAAGCGGCGATCCTGCATGCGGAAGCTGAGAAAGAGAAGATGATCAAAGAGGCGGAAGGTCGGTCAGAAGCAATCCTCAAAGTACAAAAGGCGAATGCCGACGGTATTCGTTTCCTGAGAGAGGCTGGTGCTGATGAGGCGGTTCTTACCATCAAGAGTCTGGAGGCATTTGAAAAGGCGGCTGACGGAAAAGCAACGAAGATTATTATTCCGTCCGAGATTCAGTCTATTGCTGGTCTGGCAAAGTCTTTGGTAGAAGTCGGTAAGGAAGAATAAGTTTGGGCGGGGCTGATTGAACAGCTCTGATTCCGACGGAGAGAAAAGAATGAAACCTGTAATTGACTTAGAAAAAGAGTATGCCATTGTGTTGGACGGAGGAGGCGCCAGAGGCGCTTATCAGATCGGTGCATGGCTGGCGCTCAAAGAAGTTGGCGTGCGAATCAAAGCGGTGGCGGGAACCTCAGTGGGGGCGTTGAACGGCGCTTTGATTTGCATGGACGATGCAGAGAAGGCGAAGCAAATCTGGAGTGAAATCACCTTTTCCAAAGTGATGGATGTGGACGATTCGTGGATGGAGCGTCTGTTTCACAAAGAGAACAAGATTTCTGAAGTGATTAAGGAACTTTGGAATGTTTTGGCGGATGGCGGAGTTGATGTAACACCTCTGCGAAATCTGATTCACTCTGCGATTGATGAGGACAAGATCCGCAATTCAGGTAAGGAATTCTGTCTGTTAACATTTTCTGTTTCAGACATGAAAGAATTGGATTTGAGTCTGGAGGAGATTCCGGAGGGACTTTTGGAGGATTTCCTTCTGGCCAGCGCATATCTGGTTGGTTTCAAAAATGAGAAGCTTCATGGGAAACGGTATGTCGATGGCGGTGTCATCAATAATATGCCGATCAACTCTTTGTTGGACAGAGGATATAAAGATGTCATAGAGATCCGGATCTTCGGACCGGGTCGGGTGCCGCATGCAAAATTGCCGGAGGACGGTACCTTCTATTCGGTCAGGCCGCGAATCAGTCTGGGCAATATCATCGAATTCGAAACACGGAGGAGTCGGCAGAATCTGAAAGTCGGATACTATGATGGAATGCGCATGATTTATGGACTGGATGGATTTATTTATTATCTGGTCCAGACACATGAAGAGGCATATTATGAAAGACTTCTTTCGGGAATCAGTGAAGTGGAGAAAGCGGAGATTCGGTTTGTCTTGAAATTGTCGATCGGGGCTTCGGACAAGGATTTGTATCTGGGGATGTTGGAAGCATGTGCAAAGCTCATGCGTATTCAGAAATACCAGATATATACGGTAGATGAATTAAAAGAGACGGTAACCGCGCGTTATGAGAAGATGGAAGATCCAATCAATCTGCCGCGGTTTGCACATATATTTATGCAGCTTGGAAAGGAACATACTATGAACTTAAAAGGAAGAGACTTTTTGACCCTGAAGGACTTTACGACGGAGGAGATAACGTATCTGTTGGATTTATCGGCAGAGTTGAAGGAGAAGAAGAAAAACGGCGTGTCAACCGAGTATTATAAAGGAAAGAATATTGCTTTGATTTTTGAGAAGACCAGTACGAGGACGAGATGTTCTTTTGAAGTGGCGGCGCATGATTTGGGAATGGGAACCACTTATCTCGATCCGTCTGGTTCACAGATTGGCAAGAAAGAGAGTATTGCCGATACGGCGCGCGTCTTGAGCAGAATGTACGAGGGTATCGAGTATCGTGGCTTTGGCCAGGAGATCGTGGAAGAGTTGGCAAAATATTCTGATGTGCCGGTCTGGAACGGTCTGACCAATGAATACCATCCGACACAGATGCTCGCGGATCTTCTGACAGTCCGAGAACATTTTGGTAGGCTGAAAGGACTCAAGTTGGTTTATATGGGGGATGCCCGTTATAATATGGGAAATTCTCTGATGATAGCGTGCGCAAAGATGGGAATGCATTTTGTGGCGTGTACGACGAAGGAATACTTCCCAAATGAGGAACTTGTGAAACAGTGTGAAACGTATGCAAAGGAGACCGGGGCGACGATTACCTTGACAGAAGATGCTCTTGTGGGCACGAAGGACGCTGATGTGATTTGTACGGATGTGTGGGTATCTATGGGGGAACCAGATGAGGTATGGGAGAAGCGGATCCGGGAGCTGAGTCCATATAAAGTTACCAGGAGCATCATGAAAAATGCCGGTCAGCAGGCGATTTTCCTGCATTGTCTTCCGGCATTTCATGATCTGAAGACGAAAATCGGGAAGGAAATGGGAGAGAGATTTGCGATTCAGGATATGGAAGTGACGGATGAAGTGTTTGAATCCGAACAGTCCAAAGTATTTGACGAGGCAGAGAACCGGATGCATACAATTAAGGCTGTGATTGTAGCAACATTGGGAGAGTAGGGAAATTGAATCCGAGGTGAGAGTGTGAAAGCAGAGATCTTGAAAATGCTCAGGAAAAATGACGGGTACATATCCGGTCAGCAGATTTGTGAGTATTTCGGTGTTTCCCGTACTGCGGTCTGGAAGGCGATCAATCAGTTGAAGGAAGAAGGATATGTTGTAGAAGCGATCCGAAACAAAGGATATCGTATTTTGTCCAGCCCAGATATCACGACCAAGGAGGAGTTGGAAAGCCAGATCAATACATCCTGGGCAGGGAGAACGATTTACTATTATGCAGAGCTGGATTCTACAAATCTGGAGGCAAAACGGCTGGGAGAGAAGGGGGCGCCTCACGGTACGTTGGCTGTGGCAGATATGCAGACCGCGGGAAGAGGGCGAAGAGGTAGAGGTTGGAGTTCTCCGTCGGGCAGCAGTATTTATATGACGATTTTGCTGCGGCCGGATCTGGAACCAAATCGCGCTCCGATGATGACCCTCATCATGGCATACAGTGTGGCATGCGCGGTGCAGGAACAGACGGGACTGGAGGCCAAGATCAAATGGCCGAACGACATCGTCATCCATGGCCATAAGATTTGCGGGATCTTGACGGAGATGAGTACGGAGATTGATTATATTCATTATGTGATTATAGGGGTTGGAATCAATGTTAATATTCAAGAATTTCCAGAAGAGATTCGGGAAACAGCAACCTCGCTTAGTCTGGAGCTGGGACAGGCTGTCAAAAGAAGTTCTCTGCTTGCGTGTGTGATGAGTCATTTCGAAAAAAATTATCAGGTATTTATGGAGACGCAGGATCTCTCCAAACTGCGGGAGAAATATAACCAATTGTTGGTAAACTATGGACGGGAAGTAAAGGTTTTGGGAGAAACGGTATCGTATCATGCGATTGCGCTCGGAATCAACGATAAAGGGGAACTACAAGTGAAAAAGGAGGACGGGACGGAAGCGTCTATATTATCCGGCGAGGTATCCGTACGTGGTATTTATGGATATGTGTAATGAAGAGGCTTTCATCGTGAAAGTGAGTTGCCGTTGGCGTGCCAGTTATGTGAAATATGGTGAAAAGGGAGGAAATTGTGGAAGAAAAGACGGTGCTTTGTGCAGCCAGTTGTTATGAAAAGAAATTTTATCTAAATCCGGATTTTGGAATGTTGCCGGAACATATACAGCAGGAGCTCCAGATTATGTGCGTACTTTATACGGAAGATGTTGGCGGGGTTATTGTGTTGGCATTTGACGGAAATGGGGAGCTGCGGCTGGAAGTTACTCATGAAGAAAACGATTTTCTATTTGATGAAATTGGAAGCGAGCTGAAGATTAAGCAGATTCAGCGGGAGAAACGGGAGCTGTTCGAAGAATTGCAGCTCTTTTATCAGGTAGAAAATTCTTTGGTGGAAGGAGAAAAATAAATGTTATTGGCAGTTGATGTAGGAAATACCAATATTACATTAGGCGTTTATCGGAAAGAGGAATTGATTGGCACATTTCGCATGACAACCAAGCAGTCCAGGACTTCCGATGAATATGGAATCGTAATCTGTGAAATACTGGAGCGCAGAGGAATTCGTTCCAGCGAGATTCAGGAAGTAATCCTTGCGTCTGTGGTGCCGGATGTGATGCATTCACTGACAAACGGTATTCTGAAATATCTCAAAGTCACACCCCTCGTCGTGTCTGCAGGAATCAAGACAGGGATTCGGATTGTTACGGAAAATCCAAAGGAAATTGGTCCTGATCGAATTGTGGATGCGGTGGCAGCGTATGTAAAATATGGGGGTCCGGTAATTGTGGTGGATTTCGGTACAGCGACCACTTACGATCTGGTCGGGAAAAACGGAACATTTGAAGCCGGCATTACGGCTCCGGGAATCGAGACGTCTGGACGTTCTCTGTGGGGCGGGGCCGCTATGCTGCCGGCCATCGAGATTAAGAAGCCGGCATCTATCCTGGCAAAAGAAACGATTTCCAGTATGCAGGCCGGTCTCGTGTATGGCGCGATTGGACAGACAGAATACATTGTGGAAAAGATCAAAGAAGAGTCAGGATATAAAGATGCTGTAGTGGTAGCAACAGGAGGTCTTGGTCGTATCATCGCGAACGAGACGAACAGTATTCATAAGTATGATGCAAATCTGACGCTGGAAGGGTTGCGGCTGATCTATGAAAAAAACAGAAAGTAAATGATGCGTGTGATATGAAAACATTGAAGATTGGTAATGTGACACTGGAGAATTCTTATATACTGGGTCCAATGGCAGGCGTAACAGACCTGCCATTCCGTTTGCTCTGTAAAGAACAGGGAGCAGGATTACTCTGTATGGAAATGGTCAGTGCGAAAGGAATTTTGTATCATAATAAAAATACAGAAAGTTTATTGACCATCCATTCGGATGAAGTACCAGTTTCTTTGCAGTTGTTTGGTTCGGAACCGAAGATTGTCAGTGAAATGGCAAAACGGATTGAGGAGCGTCCTTTTTCGTTTTTGGATATCAATATGGGATGTCCAGTACCTAAGGTGGTTCGTAACGGAGAAGGTTCGGCATTGATGAAGAATCCGAAACTTGTTTTCGAGCTGGTAAATGCAGTGGTAAAGGCGATTCAAAAGCCTGTCACCGTAAAGATACGAAAGGGCTTTGACGATACGTGTATAAATGCGGTGGAAATTGCGAAAATAATTGAGGAGGCCGGCGCCTCAGCAATCGCTGTCCATGGAAGAACTAGAGAACAGTATTATTCGGGAAAAGCAGATTGGGAGATTATTCGCGAGGTGAAAGAGGCGGTGCATATTCCTGTGATTGGAAATGGAGACGTCACATCGCCGCAAAAGGCCGAAGAGATGCGACAGCAAACAGGCTGTGATGGAGTTATGGTTGCACGTGCGGCAGAGGGGAATCCCTGGATCTTTGCACAGCTTTGTGCGTATGAAGAAACGGGGAAGATATTGGAGCCGCCTTCATTTGCGGAGGTGAAGCAGATGATACTTCGTCACGCAGCTATGCAGATTGCGTGGAAGGGAGAGTTTTCCGGAATGCGTGAAATGCGCAAACATGTAGCCTGGTATACAAAAGGGCGGAACGGATCGGCAAGGTTTCGGGACATTGTTCATAAGGTGGCAACGTATGAGGAGTTGAAGCAGTTGTTGGAAGAATGGGAAATTCTGGAGCGTTGAGGAATAGCTTTATGTAGAGTGAATGAATTGCGGTTAACGGAAAATATTGACATCATACGGGGGATTAGTTATAATATTGGAATTGCGGAATATGAATTTAATTAGATGTGAAACAAGCATATCATTGGATTCACGTGATGTCTCGCAAGGAGACATTACGGTAAGAAGTGGGAAAGAAAGGGAGCAATGAACGATGGCAGAGGCAAAGAAGAGATTACTTACTTATGCAGGGTTAAAAGCATTGGAAGATGAATTGGAACATCTGAAAGTAGTCAAACGAAAAGAGGTAGCTGCTAAGATTAAAGAGGCCAGAGAGCAAGGAGATTTATCTGAAAATGCAGAGTATGACGCAGCAAAGGATGAACAGCGTGATATTGAGGCAAGAATTGAAGAACTGGAAAGCATTTTAAAGAATGCAGAAGTAGTAGTGGAAGATGAAGTTGATTACGATAAAATCAACGTAGGTTGCACCGTGAAAGTGTACGATATTACTTTTGAGGAAGAGATGGAGTTTAAAATTGTCGGCTCCACGGAGGCAAATAGTCTGGAAGGAAAGATTTCGAATGAATCGCCGGTCGGCCAGGCTCTGATGGGAAGACAAATTGGTGATAAAGTAGATGTGGAGACACAGGCAGGCATCATTCAATATAAGGTATTGGATATCAGCCGTTCTATGTAGGCTGTAATGGCAGCAATCACCTGTATGGAAAGGAGAAAAGACAGTGCCCGAGCAGCAGAAGAAAACACAGGAACCAGATATAAATCAGTTAAGGAAAGTTCGCCGTGAAAAGTTGGCAGATTTACAGGCCAATGGAAATGATCCGTTTGCAATTACGAAATATGAGCAGACGCACCACAGCCAGGAGATCAAAGATTGTTTTGATGAATTAGAGGGACAGATTGTTTCGATTGCAGGTCGTATGATGTCCAAGCGTGTGATGGGCAAGGCGTCTTTTTGTAATGTGCAGGATTTGCAGGGAAATATTCAATCTTATGTCGCAAGAGACAGTGTTGGAGAAGAGGTATATAAAGGGTTTAAAAAGTTTGATGTCGGTGATGTGATTGGCATTGTCGGAGAGGTTTTCCGTACAAAGACAGGCGAGATTTCCATTCATGCATCCGCCATCACTCTGTTGTCGAAAAGCTTGCAGATTCTTCCGGAGAAATTTCATGGTCTCACGAACACGGATTTGCGTTATCGGCAGAGATATGTGGATTTGATTATGAATCCGGAGGTGAAAGATACTTTTATCAAGCGATCCAGAATTATCAGTGCGATTCGCAAATATTTGGATGGCCAGGGGTTCATGGAAGTGGAGACGCCGATGCTGGTGCAGAATGCTGGTGGCGCCGCTGCTAGACCGTTTGAGACGCATTTCAACGCGTTGGATGAGGATTTGAAACTGAGGATTTCTCTGGAGCTTTATCTGAAGCGTCTAATTGTCGGCGGAATGGAGCGCGTGTATGAGATTGGCCGCGTATTCCGTAACGAGGGTCTTGATACCAGACACAATCCAGAATTTACTCTGATGGAGTTGTATCAGGCGTATACAGACTATCATGGTATGATGGAATTGACGGAGAATCTATATCGGCATGTCGCGCAGGAAGTGCTTGGGACGACACGGATCGTATATAATGGTGTGGAGATGGATCTTGGCAAGCCATTCGAGAGGATTACGATGGTAGAGGCAGTCAGAAAATATGCGGGAATAGATTGGGATACGGTGCAGACGACCGAGGACGCGAAGAAACTTGCGGATGAGCATCATATTGAATATGAAGAGAGACATAAAAAAGGAGATATTTTGAGCATGTTCTTTGAGGAATATGCGGAAGAACATCTGATTCAGCCGACATTTGTCATGGATCATCCGATCGAGATTTCTCCATTGACCAAGAAGAAACCGGACAATCCGGAGTATGTAGAACGATTTGAATTCTTCATGAATGGATGGGAGATGGCGAATGCATATTCGGAGCTGAATGATCCGGTTGATCAGAGAGAGCGGTTCCGTGCGCAAGAAGAGTTGCTGGCGCAGGGAGATGAAGAAGCGAATACTACAGATGAAGATTTTATGAATGCATTGGAAATTGGTATGCCCCCAACTGGTGGAATCGGATTTGGGATTGACCGAATGTGTATGTTGTTAACGGATTCGGCGGCGATACGGGATGTTTTGTTGTTCCCCACGATGCGCACAGTTGATTGAAGAATCCGGTAAAAATGAAAGTTTATGGGTTTAGGAACAGTTTGGAATGAAAAGGATATTTTTCTAAATAATTTTAGAAAAGTGTCCTTTTTTATGAAATGAGAGAAGGTTCTTTAAACAGACTTGATTTTATCGGCATCTTGCTTTAAAATAAATCCTACAGAAAATAGGAAATGCCGAAGAAGAAAATAGGGAGGCCGCTGTATGCAGAGACGAATTTTAATAGTGGATGATGATTCAATGAATCTTGTAAGGACAAAGATGATTTTGGGGAAGTATTATGAGGTGCTTTTTGCAGAATCAGGGAGTGAGGCGCTTGATAAACTCAAGGAGGAAAAGATAGATCTGGTACTTCTTGATATTGAAATGCCGAGAATGAATGGGATAGAGACTTTTGAACGAATGAGGGATAACTCTGTTGATATTCCTGTAATTTTCCTGACGGCATCTGGAGATGAAGACGATGTAATGAATGCAATCAAACTGGGGGCGGTTAACTATTTGAAGAAGCCGTTCCGTCCAGAAGAGTTGATAAAACGGGTAGCACAGGAGTTTGGGAAATAATGAAAATGGAAGAACATACAGGTAGGCACTTGTTGCTGGCTGTCATCGTCACCGTGTTTAGTGGAATGTTGAGCTTAGTTACACTATTCATGTTATGGGAGTTATGGATGATTCCGCTGATTATTGCCGGCAGTTTCAGCGTATGGTTTTTGCATATTGCAAGGGTTGGTTCGAACATATTTTATGAGAATTTGTGCGCTGGGCTGATGATGACTGAATTTTTTTTCTTTGGCGTACATAGGACCAGCCTTTTTGAATTGCCTGCTGTGGCATGCATCATGATTCTCACTCTATTCACGTTAAACAGGAAATGGATGCTACATGTGATCGTAGCCTTGTATCTATTAGAAGTGCTGTATCATGTTTTGATCCTTCGAACCATTACTTATGACATGGGAATTTGGGATATGCTTCGTCTATTACTCGGGTTTCTCGTAACAATAGGAGGGGCATTGCTTGCTCGATATTGGATCAGTAGGCGGGAAGTGCAAAGAGCGTGGTATGAGAATATATTTACGGAGCTGGAGAAGTCAGGGAAGCAGAACGCAGTTTTTTTGTCAAATGTATCTCACGAACTTCGTACACCGATTAATATGGTGATTGGAATCAGCGAGGTTATACTTGGGAAGGACATTTCCCCAGAGCTAAGGAATGATATGTTGTCTATTCAGATGGCAGGAAAGCGTCTGTCCAGTCAGATTAACAATATGCTTGACTATACGGAGATTGTAGAGGGTACGTTGACTCCGTCGAAAGAAGAATATATGATTACTTCGGTACTGAATGATGTGATTACTATGGCGGCGATGCAGAGTAATAGACACCAGCTAGAGATGGTGTTTGATATCAATCCGAATGTACCATCGGTTCTTGTTGGGGATGCGGAAAAGATTTCCCATGTGCTGAAAATACTGGTAGAGAATTCCCTTAAATTTACGGAAGAGGGGGGGATTAATGTCCGAATTGAACATCGGCGAGAGAGTTATGGAGTGAATCTAATTATAGATATTTGTGATACCGGAATCGGTATGACAAACGAACAGCTCATGCAAATGTTTGATGATTTTTATCAGGCGGATTCTGGAAGCAGTCGTTTTGCAGGGGGACTAGGACTCGGGATTCCCATTGCAAGGGGGCTTTTGGATGCTATGGGGGGGTTCATTCATTTTGACTGTAACGATCGGCAGGGATTGCATGCTCACATCGTGATCCCACAGGGCGTAGCGAATGATGGTCCATGTATTGTGCTTTCCAATGTAGATCAACTTTGTATCGCATGCTATTTCAGGCCGGAAAAATATAGCTGTGATGAGGTCCGGGCATATTATGACGGGCTGATTTTAAATTTGGTGGAGGGACTTGGTATTGAAGGGTATCAGGCTCATAACTTCGAGGGATTACTTAAATTACAGCGTAGTCACAAATTGACTCATGTTTTCATCGCACAAGCAGAATATGAAGAAAATAAAGAATATTATGAGGAATTAGCGGAAACGCTTCGCGTGGTCGTGATCGCAGAGAAGGATTATACATTGGACGGGGAGGAGCGGTTGTTTGTGATACGGAAGCCTTTTTCCGTTCTTACCGTCGCAAATTTACTGAACAGAGAGTCGGAAGAGGGTAATCTTGGAGAAGCACAGACCCTAGGTTGTAAGTCGTTTACTTGTATGGGAGTCCGGGCGTTGGCTGTTGATGATGAAGAGATGAATCTTGTAGTTGCCAAAGGCGTTTTGGGAAGTTATGGAATACAGGTGGATACTTGTTTAAGTGGAATCGAAGCAGTGGAGCGTTGCGGCAGCACTTCCTATGACATTATTTTCCTGGATCATATGATGCCGGGGGTTGACGGTGTGGAAACGTTGAGAAGAATCCGCGAAATGAATGATGGGGTGTATCAGGATCTGCCGGCGGTCGCACTGACAGCCAATACCGTCAGTGGCGCAAGAGAAATGTTTCGGAATGAAGGATTTACAGAATTTGTACCGAAGCCGATTGAACGTTCCGTTTTGGAGCGGGTATTGCGAAAGGTTTTGCCCAAGCACAGTATTCAATATGGTACAAAGTTAGAAGATATAGAGGAAACTGTAAACCGCATGGCGGCTGTGGTGGAAGAGGATAGATCAGAAGAAGAAAGACCGGAAATAGAAGAGCTCATAGTAAAAGACGATTTGGAAAGCGTTGAGGAATCCACAGATCAGGATGTGGTATCGAAGAATTTGGCAGATGGCTCTACTTTACCTTATGAACGATTTGTGCAGGCGGGTATTAATGTAGAAATGGGGTTGGATTATTGTTGCGGAGAGGAAGGTTTTTATCTGGAAATGTTGCGGATGTTTCATGATCAGAGCATGGAGAAAAGAGCGGAGATTATTTCTTTGTATGAGAGCGCTAATTGGGCGGACTACGCAGTTAAAGTTCATGCTTTAAAGAGTACATCACTGACGATTGGCGCAGAAGAGCTTTCTGCATATGCGAAAGAGCTGGAGTTGGCAGGGAAGAGAAAAGATGTGAACTATATCCAGGAGAATCACCCCACGCTGTTACATTTGTATGAAGAGATCTGTGAGAGTATTGCTGGGGTATAGGGGTTACCAGTATTTTCTGAGAATAAACATGTTGGTAGAGGAGGAATCAATTGCGTGATAAAGAAATGGTTTGATATTATCTCTGACCACAGAATCAGTTTGCGTGAGCGTATGTTCCGTATTGTTACGGGGATCTGTATGGTTGCGTTGTTATTTATACTGCCTATGGGTAGGAGCATTTTGAATATGTTGATCTTAGTGGCGAGTCTTGTTGCTATGGCAATGATTGTGAAAGTGAGCATCCAGAGACAATGTATTCATGCTGGAGCTACTGCTGTATCGATATTGCTTCTTATACTGTTTCCGATTAGTTTCTTTACAGCGGGTGGGTTTTACAGTGGAGTGCCTGAGTGGTTCGTTTTTTGTTTTATTTATATCTGTATCAATTTATCGGGAAGGCGAATGGCAGTGTTTTTTGTACTGTGCACAATAGAGACATTGCTTTGTTACGGCATTGCCTTTTATTTTCCTGAATTCGTTGCATGGAATACGCAGAGACATTCCTTTTTTGATTCCTCTTTTTCTGTAGTCATGGTAGGAATGTTGACTAGTGTATTGCTCATGTTTATGAATAAAATGTATGAGGAAGAAAATGAGCTTTCCAGGCAACAGAAAAAAGAAATTGAGGAGCTGAATAAGGCGGAGAATCATTTCTTTTCCAGTATGAGCCATGAGATTCGGACGCCCATCAATACGATCATTGGATTAAACGAGATCACGCTACGAGGGGATATTCCAGAGGACGTTGCGGAAAATGCTAGGAATATTCAGGGCGCAAGCAAGTTGCTGCTTACACTAATCAATGATATTCTGGATTTATCCAAAATCAAATCTGGAAAGATGGATATCGTAAATGTTTCTTATGAAACAGGAGCTCTTTTTTCAGAAATCGTCAATATGATATGGATAAAAGCAAGGGAGAAGGGATTAGAGTTTAAACTTCATGTAGATTCATCAATTCCAAGCATGCTTTGTGGAGATGAGGTACGCATCAAGCAGATTCTGATCAATCTGCTCAATAATGCGGTGAAATATACGAGCGAGGGAGCTGTTACACTTTCCGTTCGATGCGAGCGCTTGACGATCAATAGGGTGCGTGTTTGGTATTCTGTAGAGGATACTGGGCAGGGGGTTAAAAAAGAAAACATACCTTATATTTTTAATGCTTTCCGAAGGGTGGATGAAGAAAAAAACCGGCATATTGAGGGGACTGGGCTGGGACTAAGTATCGTTCAGCAATTGGTAGAATTGATGGGAGGCGAGATCAGCGTAAATAGCGTCTATACGAAAGGTTCGAAGTTTATCGTCATGCTGGAGCAGGATATTATTGATGAGAGGGAATTAGGGACGTTTACATTGGCTTCTCGTGTGAAAGCCCATGATGGAGAGCAATACAGGCAAAGTTTTGAAGCACCGGAAGCGCATATACTTGTGGTGGATGATAATGATATGAATCTGGTGGTGGTCAGTAAACTGCTTGCAGAAACAAAGATTCAGATTGATACTGCATCAAGCGGAGCGGAATGTTTGCAACTGACACAGAACCATCACTATGATTGTATTCTTATGGATCATATGATGCCGGAAATGAATGGGATAGAATGTTTTCATGCGTTGCGTATGCAACCCGGCGGTCTATGCCAAGATGTGCCTGTGATTGCTTTGACGGCGAATGCCGGTAGTGATAATCAGTTTTTATATCAGAAAGAAGGTTTCAGTGGTTATCTAGCAAAGCCGGTTAGCGGAGCGCTACTTGAAGCTGCTGTATTAAATATTCTTCCAAAGGAACTGGTACAGTTGAGCGAAGAGGCGACGCAGTCGGAGATTGGAAAAGATATCCTGATTTTTGAGAAGGCGAAGAGACTCTCAATTGTAGTGACAACGGACAGTGTGTGTGATCTCCCGGAATCATTAAAAAAGGTGTTCGGGATTTCTGTATGCCCTTATTACGTCTGTACAGATGAAGGTCGTTTTCTGGATGAGTTGGAGCTCAAGGCAGATGAGTTGCTGCTGCATATGGCCGAAGGGGGGAACGGGTATTCCCAGCCTCCTGAGGTAGAGGATTATGAGAGATTTTTTGCAGGAAAACTGACCGAAGCTCAAAATGTGGTACATATTACCATGGCAAAGCATGTCAGTGAAGGATACCAAAATGCCCTTGAGGCGGCGAAATCTTTTGAAAATGTTACAGTGGTTGATTCCGGGCATCTATCCAGTAGTATGGGTATAGCGGTACTTTGTGCTGCTTATATGGCGGAGAATCATGCTACCAAGGCGGAGATAGCGCAAGCGGTGAAAAGGCTGAAACGTTTTATTTCTTCTGCATTTATTATAAACAGCACGCATATGATGTGTCAGTCAGGAAGAATATCAAAAAGGATACAGGTTCTTTGTGACGCGCTGCTTCTGCATCCGGTTATTGTATTGAGAAAAAGTAGGATGGTAGTGGGTAGTATGGAAATGGGAAGCTTTTTACGTGTTGCGAGGAGATATATTAAAAAGACGCTGCGTGATACGAGAAGTATTGACCGACGCATCCTGTTCATTACGTATGCGGGAATGGATGAGAAACGACTTCAGTACATTCAGGGAATGGTACAGCAGTATTGTTCGTTTGAGCGGGTATATTTGCAGAAAGCTTCTTCTGCAATCGCAAGCAATTGTGGTCCAGGGTCATTCGGCTTATTGTTTATGAGAAAAAATGACTTTGAGATGGAAATGTTGCAAGATAGAGAAGGAACTGTCTGTGGAACATAAACATAGTTCCACAGATCTGTGAAAAAAGAGAGAAGTGGGTGCAGTTTACAAAAGCCCCACTTTTTGTTATTGGCAAGGAAAGCGGAATTTGTTATAATAAAATGGGATTAGTGCAGCTAATATATTATATTATGATACTGCTACTATTGAAAGAAAGGGAAACGTAATGGAAGACAACATTTTTTTAAGAAACAAAAAGGAGCTTTCGCTTACAGATTATATGAAAGCACAGAAAAATGGCAGGGAAAATCTTGGAACAGAGCTCCCCGTCGCCGTGTACAGACTTCTGGAATATTCTCTTCGTGAGGAATTGACCTCAAGATTTGGGAAAGAAGTTCAGATTGATATTTTCCGAGAAGCAGGTTACAGAGCAGGAACCTATTTTGCAGAAAAATATCTGGATTCTTCTTTGACTTTATCCGATTTTACGGCACAGCTTCAGAATCGTTTGGAAGAATTTAAGATAGGTGTTCTCCGGATTGAAAAGTTTGATGAGGAGACAGGTAAGATAGTTCTGACGGTTTCTGAAGATGCGGACTGTTCCGGTTTACCACTTCTGGGAGAAGCTGTATGTAACTATGATGAGGGTTTTTTTGCTGGAATTCTTACTTCGTATACAGGGAAATCCTATAATGCGACTGAGGTGAATTGTTGGGCGACTGGTGACAGGGTATGTCGATTCCAAGCAGATATAGTAGAATAAGGAGGAGATGATTTTGGGAACGGATGTGAATAAGGAGTGTGAGGTTTTACTTGAATATTTAAAAGGAATTTTTTGTGATTCACAAGTAGAAAGTATAGATATTGATGAACTTGGAGAACCTTTCAAGGATTTGGGAAAGGGGCTTCAGTATATGCAGAATGCGGTGAAGGAATTGGTTATGTATTCGGCAGAACTTTCAAAAGGGAATTTGTCGGTGGAATTTCCAGAGGAATATAATTTTCTGTGTGAAAATCTAAAGAATCTCCATGCCAATTTGAATCATCTTACATGGCAGGCGCAGCAGGTCACAAAGGGCGATTATTCTCAACATGTAGCTTTTCTGGGAGAATTTTCGGATGCGTTTAACGTAATGACAAAGCAACTTAAGGAGCGAGAGGAACAACTCAAAGAGGCCGCAGAAACAGCAGAACGAAGAGCGGAAATGATTGAGGGCTATAATGAACTTCTGATAGAAATGTTGAGTAAGCGGAAAGAATGGCTTCTTGTGGTGGATAAGGACAGCAAAGAAATCTTGTATTGTAATAAACGGAAACAGGTAGGAGTTATGGACAGTTCTATTTGTCATACTTGTAAACGACGTCTCTCCTTTCAATCGAAGCTTTTAACGTGGAAAAGTAATGAGCAATACAAAGTATGGGAGATGGAGGGGGAAGCCGATACATTTTATCGTGTCACTTCTTTTCAGATGGAGTGGAAGGAGCGGTCTTCCTATGTACATATTGTAGTTGATATTACGGATGAGAAACGTAATGCCCGCAATTTGAATAGTAAGGCATATCATGATCCGTTGACAGGAACCAAGAATCGTTTGTTTTTTGAGGAATATATGGAAATCGTTCTGCGTGATGAGTTGGAGGCAATGCTTTGCTACTTGCAGTTGGACGGTTTGGAATATGTGAATGAGAATTTCGGACATGATGAGGGAGATGAATATATTCAGAACTTTGTAGAGATTGTTAAGAAAAATTTCCGTGGCGGTGACACGTTTACGCGGATTGGTGGAGATGAGTTCTGTGTTGTTCTTTCAGGCAATATGGCGGAATTAATTAATAAGAAGCTTGAAGAGATTATGAAAGAATTCCAGGAGGAAGTTTATAGAAAATACCAATGTAGTTTCAGTTATGGCGTTGTGGAGATCAATGGAAAAGAGAATAGGTTGACCTTAGAAGAGATCCTCGAGAAGGCGGAGGATGTAGCGTATGAGTGTAGGCTTAAAAATATTGCAAAGTATCCGGTGATATTTTCAACGCTGGTAGAGTAAAAAATTTAAGTATTTCTGAGAGCGGGAGCTCAGGGAATAGACAGTTTTAGAATAGGGAGACTGTGACTCATTGAAAGTTACAGTCTCCCTGAAATTTTTCCTAAAAGGAAAAAGGTGATCAGTTCGAATATACTGTTATGAAAAATGTCCTCCTTTTTCCATTTTAGATAGTTCTCGTTCACCTGCATCAGCGATCGCGCGGAAGTCCTGAATGGTCTTTTCCATTTGTGGAAGTGCTTTGGACTTATAAGTGCTGATGTTATCCAGTGCAGATAGAGTATCTGCAAATGCTTGTTTTAGTGTATCTGGAGAAATAGTTGCTTCGGTAGCTTCCTGTTGGATTGCAACTCCTTGTTCTTTAAGCATACGTGACGTAGCGGCGATCATATTACTGGTTGATTCATTTAACATTTCAATCTTTTCGAGAACAATCTTTTGATGATAGAGAGCTCCTGCTACGGTGACAGCTACACGAAGAGCGGAGATTGTTACATTCTGTGCGCGGTCTACGGCGCGAATCAGCTCCAGATTGTTTTTGCGAATGACTTCCATGGCGATGATCCCTTGTTGATTGACGGTTAGCAATTGTTGAAAATCCATCAGACGCTGCCTGAGTGGGAAAAGGATCTCCTCCTCCACAAACTGGATCCGTTCATTGGAATCACCAGAAATTCTGGCGTTCTCCACTGCGTTTGCCAGATACTGGTCCAATTGTGCACCAAGCTCTATTTTTTGATTCAGTTGTTTGGTCAGATCGCGCATATTGGCCTGTTCAATCTCCAGAGTGGTATTATCGTTTTTCAAGATGGACCGTCCCTTTTCCAGAGATTTTACGATGGTAGCGATTTCTTCGTCTGCAGTTTTGTAGCGCTCAAAATATCTGCGAATGGGATTGAAGATTTTTCCGAGCGCGCCTGTTTTTGTGAAATCCAAAACAGAAGGGTCCAGATCCTTCATTTTGATTGAGAGCTCTTCCAGTCCCTTGGCAACGTCACCGGATTCCCCGCCGGCTTTACTGAGATCTTTCATTCGCTGTTGCAAAATATTGTTTTTGGCCTGTGATTGGCGGATGGTGTCTGCACCGAAGGTTTCGATGACATGAATGAATTCTTTGCGTTCGGCCAGGGAATCTAGGTTTACGGACATGATTTGATCGGCCTTTTCCTTTACAGTGTTGGAAATTTGTGTTTTTTCTTCGACGGATGGGGCCAGCTCTGCCACCACTTCTTTTTTGATTTCTTCGGTATTGGGTAAATCTAATGTAAATCCGCTCATAGTCATAGTCTCCTTTGTATTACATACTTGCGTTGAATAGTGTTTTCAATTGGTATACGACATCGTCGGTGGAGGCGTCGATGCTTGCGGCCTCATTGATAGAACTGATGCTCTGAAGAGCGGAGAGATCTGCGTTATAGCCGATGGTATACACCGGGATTTTCAGTCCACTTAAAACATCGCGGATATCGTTCAGATTATAACCGACATTGGTTTCTCCGTCACTCAATACAAAGAGCATTGGTTTGGCGTCAGGCATCTCTTCCATTTGTTCATTAATCATATTCAAAGCGATGCAGATTGCGTCGAAGGTGGCGGTGCCACCGGAAGCGTAAAGGTTTTCGACAGAACCTTTGAAAAGTGTTTGTTGTTCCAAATCGAACTGGGCGATAGGAACCTCAATGGTGACTTCATCCGCATAACTGACAAGACCGATATAATTTTCGGAATTGATATATCGCATACTGTTAATGAGAGAAAGTTGCAATGCAGCCAGTGGCTCTCCGTCCATACTTCCAGACACATCTGTCACAAAAACACCGATGACTGGTCGTCCATTGTCTTTGTTTGTTTTATATAACTTCTGAGCAGATGTCAGAATATCCCCGGAAACGGTGTCATATTCGCAGGTATATTCGTCCAATCCGTTGAAGCCATATTCCGTCGCCCGTGCTTTTGCCCGCTCTGTCGTACAATATTCTGCAAAACGCGCTAGTATTTCTTTTTCCTGAGGGCTGGCAGACTCGATACTTACCAATGGGTTGTCATGACGATATCCATAAGGGGTGAATTTATAATTTTTGGACAACATGGTATCATTTTGATAGGATTGATATTCCATGATAAAACCGTCCAGAGAGCCGTTTTCTGCAGCTTCACGCATCTGCATGGTAGTAAGGGCAACAAATGGAACATTCTTCTGGAATTTTTGAAATCCATTTATGGCTGTCTCGGAGAGCGGATCTGCGAGATCGTACCGCTCCAGAGTGCAGATTAGGAAATTCAGTCCTGCACTGCTGGCGAAGGGATTGGTGTAACCCATTGCAAATTCACCGGCTTCTGTTGCTTCTGTGATTGCTTTTAAATCTACGCTGCCATATTTTTCTGTCAGTTGTTTATAAGTCTTATCGGAGAGCAGAATCCCCGCTACATTACCAACCAGGCGATCTGTGATAATTTCTGTGGGGGTTCCTCTTGCATTCAACATATCTACCCACATCATAGTGGATGGGGCGAATCCGGCAGGAACGGCTTTTCCGGTTGCAATGTAGTCAAGCGCCTGTCCGCTGTTTACATTGCGGATCTGAACGGATATTGGTTGTCCGTCTACTTGATACCCCTGGCTGTTGAATTCCATTGCCATTTCACAGAGCCATCCATCGGTCCCGGAGCCTGCTTTTTCCGGAGAGGAATAGATCTCAGCGAATAGTGCTGTCTCTGCTGATACAGGTACTTTGCACGTGTCAATGTCTGGCAATTCAGAGGCGGCGTCTTCTGTCGCATCATATTCGACGGGAGATTTGATCGGAGTTCCTGTTTTGGGATTGATTCGGTCTACCATCTTCGTCAGACGCTTTTCCGCATTTTCTTCTGAGATAACCCTATCTGACTTGCCGATATTTCTTGTAGCATAAATACCCCCAAATACAGCGGCACATACGATAATGATGATCCCTGCCAGAATACCTATTGTTTTTTTGTTCATGTGTCTCCTCCAGTAATTTGAATGTTTTTATTGATAATATTTTGTTTCTTCAATCAGCTTCTCGATTTCTTGTACCAAATGGCTATTTGTATCCGCGCCTTCATCGGAAACAGAAGACGAGAGTTCCAATGCTAACGCGTCTAATTTCAATAGGATTTTTTCGTTGAGTGCGATAGTGGATTTTACACGTTCAAAATTCTTCTGGTATAGTTTTATCCGTTCTTCCTGGATATCATCTGGAATATCGTCATCCCGGTAGTGCTGGAGCTTTGTATATTCTTTTTCATCGAATAGTAGCATGCGATTCGCCATTGTGACGACATTCTGAATGGCCGATGTCTGTGCTGCGGCAGCGACACGATCGAACTTCTCCCAGCTCATAGTGCCTCTGGTGAATCTCTGATCTAAAATCGTTGATAATCGCCGTCGGCCCTTCATGAACCGGTCAAGCTGTTCGGATGCCGTTTTCGCCAGATGGCCAAAATGTTTACCGCCGTAATGATCTTTAAGTATTGTCTTCGCCTTTTCCAGATCTGGTACATCTTCGAATGAAATGGGTTTGCGTTCTGGTTCTTTTAGAAATATGAGATTTACCAGAAAGAAAGCGGCAATCAGTGCAAGAGCGGCAATGATCGACATACCAGCCCGGAAAATGCTGTAATCGTTTGGACGGAGATATAATAATCCTGGCGAATACAGGATTACAGCAATGATTACAATGCATAGATTGGACAAGAATATCTTTAAGTACTTTTTCAATCCTTTGATTCCTCCTATATATTCCCTGCATGCAGGAAAGGATTTATTGTATCAGTATAAGGTTTTGTATACATAGTTCCGTTCTGTTTCTTTTACTATAGTTTATCTTTTTTTATAAATAAAATCAACAGATTACAGTTAGTTTTCCTTGTGGTTAAAAGGATAAAAATTCAGGAGGAATCTGAGATTCTTATGAATCGTCGATTCCTCCTGTTTGAGAATGTCTGTTTTCTAACAGTTTTTTTGTTTCGTATTGTGAATGGTTAACGTTTCTTTTTATTCAAAATTCCGACTACTACGATCAGGCAAATAACAATCGCCGCGATCCATGGCAGGAAGGACATGGGGTCCCCAGTTTTTGGCAAGACAGATGAAACAATATCACTGGTATTCTTATTATCGCTCTTGGCATCGGAATCTTTTGTAGTGGTAGTGTTGTCTTTCGTTGGATCGTTTTGGGGGTTGATATTCTTATTTTTGTCATCGTCTGGATTCTTTTTATTTTGTTCTTGATCTTTTTCATTATCTGGATCAGTACTATCTGGATTGCCACCTTGAGCAAGATCTTTCCATGCGATTCCAATCGGGGATGTACCCATCACCGTGAATTGAAGGCCTTCGTCTACTCTGGTGACAACCGGTTCTTCTATCTGCCCGGGTTCTGTGTGAAGCCTTTCGGATGAGGCAGTAAACATATGAGCCGCGATGAAATCATGAGTATCCTTTCCAGTACCTTCTGGGTATGGTATTACGATTGTGATGCCTTCGTCCGGGAAATTATCGACGGTTGCATCTTCCCAGTTTTCGCCGTCAAGGCTAATCTGCAATGTAATGTCATAGAAGGCCATATTCAAATATGTGTATCCAGGGTGTTGTGTAAGTACTTTCGTCAGTTCCGCCCGAATCTTGTCGGTGCTATTAAATGTTTCATTATCCTTCAAGGATTCCGGAACTTCTGGAATTCCATCCTGAATCGTTAGCTTTGACTGAATATCTGCCGCGGTTACTTCGGAGAATTCTGCTGAAACAATCTCACTGTCATTCAAATCATCTCTGGTAGCGATTGCCTTAACGGTTGCGGCAGTATCAATAGTGAAAGCATCTGTATATTCTGTACTTGAATTTGATGGGTCCGAACCGTCTGTTGTATAATAAATTTTAACGCCTTCTGTTGGACAGGTAATCGTGATTCTCTGGCTTCCTATGAACTTTCCACCATCCGGAGAAATGACAGGAGTCTCTGCAGTCAATTTCGGTGAGGTCTCTGTGCTGGCTGTAACCGGACTGTCATAGTGTGTATCATCTTCCGGGAACTTGGCATATCCGGTATACTGGGTGTTCGGCGCGCAGTCTGTCTTTGTATTTTCTTCAGAGAAGTTCTTGTTGTCAAAACTATATACCGCACCTTTTATTTTCGGGATCGTGGCAGTGAACGTGCCATCTCCGTTTGCTGTAAATTCCAGAGTGAAATCAGCGGGAGCTTTTTGCTCCAGTTTCGGCATAGTTATCTTGCCGGTGCTGCCAATCTCGCTTTCATTGACGTTTTTATTGCCTTTTGCGCGAGCCTCGAATGTGTAGACTTTTCCTGGTTCGAGATTTCGGAAGCTGTCGCTATCCTGCCAGGAAGAATCTCCTACTGTCCGGTATTCATAATCGACGCCGGGAGCCTTATTGCTGATGATTACAGTAAAGTTAAAGCCAGTACCTTTATCATTTACTTTCGGGCTTCCGCCGAGAATTGGCTTCGCTGGATTCGCTTTTGTAATAGCTGTTTTATCAGTTAAGGATACATTATCTTTTGGAGAGACAATGTAATTCCCTGCCTTGTCTCCGGTTAATGGAACTTCCTTTATAGAAACAGAAGTGTAATCTTCACCGACGTTTGCAGAACTCACATCGCCGGTTAGGTTAGAGGTATCAACTTGGACGTGGTCTTTGTCATCCAAAACAAAATCATTTTCGTCTAATTTTACATCTGTTAATTTAACGGCAGGTGTCCCATCAAATTCTTTGCTGCTTTCGGCGGTTGCTTCCAGAATCGTCAACGGCCGCTTTTCAATCTCAAGTTCTCCTTCTGCAGAACCTTGATAGTTCCCTTGTCCCTCCACGGTTACGGTGATTGTACCTGCGTTTATTAAATCGCCAGGGGAATAAAATACGTTGTAGTTCGAGGGATCAAGAACCGCATCATTTAAAAATACGGCGATCGTCGGGCTTTTTTTATTGCCGTCATAAACTGCATCGCTAAGTTCGGCTTTAACAGTTGCATTCTCGATTGAAGTCGGGATAATGGTGAAAGAAGATTCAATCGTCCCTGTGTAGTTTCCTATGCCTTCAATAGTAACCTTGATAGGGTCAGGCTGTACCTCAATGAGATCTCCATCACACTTTACGGTAAAATCTTTATCTTGAACTAATGGTGTATCACCATCACTTAACTGAATATCTGGTTCTACTTCCTCGCCGGTATAGTTTTCATTGGCGATTGGAGTGAGCATGGATTCGGAAAGTGGTTTTGGGGATACCGTAGCGTTTTTTTCAAATCCATCGTAACCAGGTTTTGAAAAAGCTATAACATATGAGCCAGCATTAACAATTGTACCGTTCGTATCATTTCCGTCTTGTGTAATTTTAACGTCCCAACTGGTATCTATCGTAAATCCATCTCTTTCCGTTCTCCAATGGATAATATCTCCAACCAAATCAGAACCGTTGTATACAGCGTCGGTAATTTGGATATCATCAGGGGTTAAGGCCACTGTTTTTTGTGACTGTGAAAGATTAATCTGGCCTTGATCCACTAAAATCGCGTTATTGGCGTTGACAAGAGTTCCCGCACCACCAATTATACCGGCAACATTTAAGGTCTTCTTTAGAGTAAGTGAACTTCCAGCGGCGAGATTTATGGTTTGATCAGCATCTAATTTTCCGTTATTATTTGGATCATGCCATGTTGCAGTTCCATACACATTAAATGTTTTCCCATTTTGAATGATACCGTTGAATCTTCTAATATTTTCGGCTGGAGGGATGTCTCCGTTGGCGGTAATCACAACATTTTCTCCTAAACCGGAAGAAAGAGATTCACATTTGATACTGTTTCCCTGTTTCCCTGATACTGTTATGCCATCGTCATTTTTGAAACTGTTGGAACCACCGGTAGCAGTTACATTGCCTCCCGAAATTTCAATATTTTTACCGCCTAGTCCAGGACCGCCAGCAGCGTCTGGAACTGGGTTTGAAACATTGCCGCCCGTAGCGCGTACTGTAGTAGCGTCTCCGGAAATCGTGATATCAACATTGCCTTTGCCGGAAGCGCCGCAACCAATGCCGGCTGCCGCATTGGTGGGTTGTGGAAGGGTTGAACAACCTGTAGCTTCCACCACTCCGCCGGAAATGGCTATGGAACCGCCATCTCCCATGGCGCCACACCCAATACCAGGAGCACCATTCACACCGCCGGTAGCGGTTACGTTACCATTTTCAATGGTAATATTTCCTGCACTACCTGTTTCGCATCCGCCGATACCGGCGCCTGTAGTGCCTCCTTTTGCATTAATCGTACCACTTTTGATGGTGATGGAACCAGCGTTGATTTCTTTCACAGTTCCACGATTTCCACCGATACCAGCAGCATTATTAGATGTAACATCTAAACGGTTTCCAGGACTGCTTCCCTGGCTGGCGATGTTTAAGGTGGCCCCCTGTGGCACGAAAATTCCCGGACTATTTTCGCAGGTCAGTTGATTGGTTCCGGACAGCGTCATATTAACGGTTGCGCCAGCCTGAATAGAAATCGGGCTGTCATTGGTAGATTGTATGATCGTGCCCTCCAATGTTATATCATGGACGCCATCAATTACATTGATTGTATTCGTACTATTGCCTCTAACAATGTGTCCCGGGCAGGTATCGTTACCATTTTTTTTCTCTTCTTCCCCTGATATAGTGGCGTTACCGTGTGTGATATCTATTATCTCGGCCGCCCCCACAGTCAAAGGCACAAACATTGCAGTGGTGAGCGCCGCTGCAATCAATGGCACTAATTTACGTTTCCTTCTCTGAATCATAAACATCCCTTCCTTTGATAATATATTGAATAGATTTTTATATTACGAAATAGAATCTGACTCGACAGATCTGTTTCTGCAAACAATTCGCCGATTATCTGGGGTGTTTGCAGAAAGATACACTTAACTATTTGCAGAAAGATACACTTAACTATAAGTATACTTTATTACCCTGAGAAATTCAATAATTTTCAGTTTTTCCTGTCTGGCAGATTGATGTAGAAAATGATATCTACATATATAGTATACAGTCTGAAAATAACCGACACTTATATATATACATCGTCACATTTTTGCTTAAGATAACAGTGGAAAATGGGATGTTTTAAAGAAAATCAGAAATAAGTTGCTTGAAGCGAGTAGGCTAAGGTACAATGAAAAAAGCAAGTATTTATTGGTTATCATAAAATGTGCTGACTGTGAATGAAATAGAAATTTGGAGTTCGGAAGGGGAAAGTAGGTACATAGATGGACTGGGAGTTTTATAAACGGATGGAATTGGTCTGCCGCCATATCCCGGAGGGGAGGGTTGCCACGTATGGCCAGATCGCTCTTTTATGTGGGAAACCGCGCAATTCCCGGCAAGTGGGGTATGGACTGAAACATGGCCTGGCTGGGGACGATATTCCGGCACACCGTATTGTGAATGGAAAAGGAGTTCTAAGTGGTGCGGTATATTTTGAAACGCTCGATTTGCAAAAGTTGTTGTTGGAGGATGAAGGGGTGGAAGTGCACCGACATCAGGATGAATGGTGGGTGGATTTGCAAAAATATAGATGGAAAAATACGGCGGAAGAAGCGATGGAATTTGAGAAAGCATTTGGAAGACTATCCGGGAACCAGGAATGATATAACGGATGATTTGGGCGACAAAAGGTCTCAGTTCTTTTATGAAAAAGATAGAAACGCGTCAAACAATATGTTACAATTCGTATGTTGCTCACCGATACCCGGCAACGGGAGGAGGTGATTTCATGTCAGTACTTATATCTTTTTTAATTGCTGTCGCGGCTGGTGTGGCTTGCCACTACATCATCAAATGGTTAGACAGCAATGACAAGAGCAACAAATAGCCTACTGGGTGCTTTGCCAGTATAAACGAAAAGAAGAATCCCTCGACTGTGTTGCGCCACGGTTGAGGGATTCGTTCTTTGATTTCATGTAGTACTCATATCTATTTGCCTGTTGGCATTATAGCATATGCAGAAATCGTTTTCAATATGTGTTAAAAAATATTTATTAAAATAGTCCCAATCGTCTTTGTCTGGTATCAATCAATTCCAGTTTAAAAACATATTTTTTGATACCAGGATCTAGGAATACCATAACAGTAAGAGGAGGATGCCAATCCGATGAAAAAACGGACCGGCAAATAAAACTATGAAGATCAAAACAACAAAAATGAACTACGAAGATGTCCTGAAGTTACAACCGGCACAACATATGCAGCCTCGGAAACCATGGTACATTTTTCGGCTTTTGCTGAAATTACTGTCGGCGTCTGAGCTTAAAAAGGTCCATTTTCAATGCAGAAAAATCGGAATGGAACGCCTAGGGCCGACAGAGCCCTGTTTGATCCTGATGAATCATTCGAGTTTTATTGATCTGAAGATTGCGTCGACAGTTTTGTATCCGCGTCCTTTCAATATTATCTGTACGCTGGACGGATTTGTGGGAAAGGAATGGTTGATGCGTGCGATCGGTTGTATTCCGACGAAGAAATTTCTTTTGGATACGAACCTGGTTCGAGACATGGTGTACACGGTCAAAGAACTAAAAAGTTCTATATTAATGTATCCTGAGGCAAGTTATAGTTTTGACGGTACGGCGACTCCTCTTCCGGAGAGTATTGGAAAATGTCTAAAAATGCTGAAAGTTCCGGTAATTATGATTCGTACATACGGTGCGTTTGCCAGAGATCCACTCTATAATAGTCTGCAACTTCGAAAAGTAGATGTGTCAGCGGATATGGAGTATCTGTTGTCACCGGAAGAGATTTCTGAAAAGACGCCACAAGAATTGAATGAAATTCTTGCCGAAAAGTTTTCATTCGATCATTTTCGGTGGCAGCAGGAAAATAAGGTACAGATTGCGGAGACTTTTCGTGCCGACGATCTGAACCGGGTGTTATATAAATGTCCGCACTGTAAGACGGAAGGACAGATGCGAGGAAAGGGAATTGAGATCATTTGTAAACATTGCAAAAAAGAATATGAACTCACGGAAGGCGGCTACATAAAGGCAAGTGAGGGTGAGACAGAGTTCGATCATATTCCGAATTGGTATAGGTGGGAGCGGGAATCGGTGCGGCAGGAATTGATGGATGGGACTTATCTATTGGACGTGCCGGTGGAGATTTGTGTGTTGGTTGATACGAAATGTATTTATAAAATCGGAAGTGGAAGATTGGTACATTCAAAGGAAGGATTTCAGCTTACAGGCTGTGATGGGAAGCTGTGCTATGAACAGGGACCAGGAGCTTCTTATAGTTTGTACTCGGATTTTTGCTGGTATGAAATCGGGGATATGATCTGTATCGGCGATGGGAAAATGCAGTATTATTGTTTTCCTCAAAACTGTGGTGATGTTGTGGCGAAGGCACGATTGGCGACGGAAGAGTTGTATAAGATGACGAGAAGGAGGCGGAGATAAAAAAGGTTGAACGAGTTCGGGTATTGACTAAAATGACTGAAAAAATTATAATAATGATAAAATAATTATATAAAATACACAAAAGAGGAGGGGCAACGTGGTATGAAAAAGAGAATTGCCTTGACAGTGACAGGATTTGCTTTAGTAATGTTGCTAAGCGCCTGTCAATCAAAGACAGAAACCCAACCCGTTAAGAAAGCGGTTGAGGAACAGGAAATGACATTGGAATTAGCTGATATTGGTGAGAGAGAAGGTATTTATACGGGAGAAACACTTGATGACATACCGAACGGTAAGGGCAAATTTGTAACACATGATCCGGAAGGTAAAGAGTGGTATTATGATGGTTCCTGGACAGATGGACAGATGGATGACACACCGACCGTTGAAGAGATGGAACTTACAGTTGAAATGAAAGATGTGGGTGAGAAAAAAGGTTCTTATACCGGAGAAGTTCGCGAGCTTGTACCAAACGGTAAAGGTAAATTTGTGACGCAAAATTCAGAGGGTGTAACATGGTATTATGAGGGCAATTGGGTTTTAGGAGAAATGGAAGGAACCGGGGTCCAGGAATGGGAAGAATTGGGGCAAAGATATGAAGGTGATTTTGTAGAAAATGATTATTGTGGAACCGGTAAACTTTACCTGGAGAATTCACTAGCGTATGAAGGCAATTTCGCTGAGGGACGCTGTGAAGGCGCAGGGAAATTATACAATAAAAAGGGTGAAGTGTGTTTTGAGGGGGAGTTCAAGGCAGGTATACCGGCTGATTTGGAGAAGGTTAAAAGCATAGCAAAATCCGTTACCTATGAAGAACTGGCAAGGGATGAAAATACCTACTATTGGGATATTGTTTCTGTGACAGGAAAAATTGGTCAGGTGGAGGAAGTCGAAGATAATTTGGCGGCGTATCTGGTTGTATGTGATGATTTATGGAAAGAAACGTTTTTAGTTTCATATACTCGACCAGAAAATGAAACAAGAATACTGGATGGAGACAACGTTACTTTTTATGGACAGTCAAAAGGACTGGTATCTTATGAAAGTATTTGGGGACAGACGATTACTGTTCCGTACATAGAAGCATTCTGTAAATGATTACCTTATATACTGAGAATGTATTTCGAAATAGAGTAAGTTTTGGATAAAAAAACAGAACCCCTTTACTATTTGGGGTTCTGTTTTCTTATCATCCATGATCAGTGCGGAAGAAGAGACTTGAACTCTCACAGGATAAACTCCCACTAGAACCTGAATCTAGCGCGTCTGCC
>JAAVXR010000017.1 GCA_022790755.1 Hespellia sp.
CTTTATTTTCAGAGGAGGTATTGGATTTTTTGGATTGTCTTTCCAAAAGGTTGATGAAATGCAGTGAGGCGAAAAAGTATCCGGATGTGGTTGCGTATGCTTTTTGGATTCGAAGAGAGTATTTGGAAAGAACAAGGCACCGATATCACACAAAGAGTCAAAGACTCGGGAGGGGAATTGCATTTCAGATAGCGCCTTCCAATATTCCGATTCAATTTGCGGTTTCAATGACCTATGCCCTTACAGCAGGAAACAGCTCTATCATTCGGATATCGGATAAGAAATTTGAGCAGGCAACTATCATTTGTGAGGCGATTCGCTCTATTTTAGCGGATGTGTATCCCAATATGGCATCTTATATTTGTATTATCCGGTATGAGCATAATGATGAGATAACGCAGGCTCTGACGGATCTATGTGACATTCGGATGATCTGGGGCGGGAACCGTTCTATTGCCGCTATTCGGAAAAGCAAGATCCGAGCAAGGTGTCTGGATCTCGGGTTTGCAGATCGCTATTCGATCGCGGTCATTGATTCTGACGACTATTTAAAAAAAGATGCCGTTTTATTGGCAAGAGACTTTTATAATGATACTTATTTCTCTGATCAGAATGCCTGTAGTTCTCCCAGATTAGTAATCTGGACGGGAAACAGTATAGAAAGAGCAAAAGAGTTGTTTTGGAAAGAATTGGGGGCGCTGGTGTCAGGGAAGTATCTCATGGACCCTATTTGTAGTTCAGAGAAATTACTGAAGACAGCGGTATGTGCTGCAAAGTACCCGGGTATCAAAGAAATTAAGAGAGATAATTTGCTTGTCAGAGTGGAGTTGCCATCGCTGTATGACGATATTATGAAGTTTAAAGGAAATTGCGGTTATTTTTTTGAGTGTAATCTGGAAAGCTTGGAAGAGCTTGTTCCGGTTATGAAAAAAGATTGTCAGACAATTACATATGTTGGTGAAATAGAAGAGGAACTACGAAGGATTATTTCTGATAACGGTGTAAAAGGGGGTGACAGGATTGTTCCTGTAGGACATGCGGCAGATATTTCATTTGTGTGGGATGGGTTGGATTTGCCCAATGTGCTGTCGCGTCAAATAGGCAATTCATGAGCAACGTACTATAAATAAATCAAAATAGCAGGAGGATTGGAAATGACAAACATTGAAAAATACACAAACGCATTTGTGGAGGCGCTTGAGATAAAGGAAGAGCAGGTGGAAGGTCTGGAATATCAAGCGATCAACGAGTGGGATTCTGTCGGGCATATGACGCTGATCGCGGCGATCGAGGATGCTTTCGACATTATGATGGATACGGATGATATTATTGACTTTAGTTCCTATGAGAAAGGAAAGGAGATTTTGACTGCAAATTATGAAGTGCAGTTTTAACACATCCATGTGGAATTTAAAAAACGATAAGAACAAGATAGCCATAATAGACGAACATAGACGGACCATTACCTATCAGCAGCTCCATGAAGAGTGTGAAAAATTGGCAGAGGCAGTTAAAAATAGATGTCTTGTATTCTCTCTCTGTGAGAATAGTATCGGCTCTTTACTTGGGTATGTGTGCTTTTTAAATCATCATATTGTTCCGGTGATGTTGAATAGCCGTTTGGAGAAGGAACTATTGTATAATCTGCAGGAAACTTATTGTCCGGCATATTTGTGGGTGCCGGAAAAACAGATTGATATGTACGAGCATGCAACCTGTGTCTATCGGGCGTATGATTATGCACTGTTAAAGACGGATTATGACAGGGAATATCCACTTTACGACGAGCTGGCGTTGCTCCTCACCACATCTGGTTCTACGGGGAGTCCCAAATTTGTACGTCAGAGTTATAAAAATATTCTGGATAATGCGAAGTCCATTGTTCAGTATCTAGGATTAGATGAAAGGGAGAGACCCATCACCACGCTCCCTATGAATTATACGTATGGTTTGTCTATCATTAATAGTCATCTATTGGTTGGTGCTACAATTCTCGTCACTAATAAGTCTCTTGTGCAGAAAGAGTTCTGGAGATTTTTCAAGGAGATGGAAGCGACATCTTTTGGAGGGGTACCTTATACCTATGAGGTGTTGGAGCGGATACGATTTATGAGAATGGAGTTACCAAAACTGACAACGATGACTCAAGCTGGAGGAAAGCTGATTCCGGAGTTGCATGAAAAATTTGCACGTTTTGCTGACGAAAATGGCAAGAAATTTGTTGTCATGTATGGACAGTGTGAGGCGACAGCCCGTATGGGCTATCTGCCGCCGGAGAAAGCCATTGAGAAAAAAGGTTCCATGGGGATTGCGATTCCAGGAGGAAAGTTTTATTTGATTGATCCGGAGGGAAACGCGATTATAAAACCCTATACCACAGGCGAGTTGGTGTATGAGGGGAGGAATGTTACCCTTGGTTATGCGGAGTGTGGAGAAGAATTGAAAAAAGGTGATGAAAGGCATGGTGTACTGAAAACTGGCGATATGGCCCAGTTTGATGAGGATGGGTACTATTATATTGTAGGACGTAAGAAGCGGTTTCTTAAGATTTATGGCAATCGTGTAAATTTAGACGAGGTGGAGCGATTAATTAAAGGAAAATTTGAGATAGAGGTGGCCAGCGCTGGTGTAGACGATCACCTATATTTGTTTGTGCTGGAGGAGTCTATGTTGCAAAGGGTGAAGGACTTTGTGGTGGAGAAGACTGGACTGAATCCGGCCGCGTTTCATGTGTTAGTAATCCAGGAGATTCCGAAAAACGATTCGGGTAAAATTCAGTACCGAGAGTTAGAGAAGTACTATAAAAGATAAAAAGAGATAGCAGAGATTGTCAATCATCATTTGGAAATGCGGGTGGGAATGAAGAAAATGGAATATAACTATGAATCCATGCTGGAACTGGAGCCGTATTCTCTCGGAAAAGCAGAAAAACAGGAGCTTTTGAGTAGAAGGCTAAGCAGTTTATCCAGACAACACTATCAAACGTGTGACGTGTACAAAAGAATAGCAGATGTTTTCGGAGTTGATTGGGAACAAATAGATTCTTATTATCAGTTGCCATTCCTTCCGGTGCGTCTTTTTAAGGAGTTGGACCTGTGTAGCGTCTCAGAGGAAGAAATTATAAAAACCATGACTTCATCTGGAACCAGTGGACAGAGGGTATCCCGTATTTATGTAGACAGGAAGACGGCGGGCTATCAGCAGAAAACTTTGGTAAAGATCGTTTCCTCCTTTACGGGGAAGGCCCGTATGCCTATGCTGATTATTGACTGCCCTTCTGTAGTGAAAAACAGGGCTATGTTTAGCGCCAGAGGTGCTGGGATACTGGGATTCTCTATTTTTGGACGTGACAAAATGTATGCCTTGGATGACAACATGCAACTTGATATAGAAGAAATTACAGCCTTTTTGGAAAAGCACAAGGGGGAACGAATTTTTTTGTTCGGTTTTACCTTTATGGTATGGCAACATTTTTACAGAGAGCTTGTGCGTTTAAGACAAAAAGGTGTGAAGTTGGATCTTTCTAATGGAATTTTGATTCATGGAGGTGGATGGAAGAAGTTAGAGAGTGAAGCGGTTTCTCCGGGAGTGTTTCACCAAAGCTTAAAAGAAGTGTGTGGCTTGGATGATGTACATGACTATTATGGCATGGTGGAACAGACAGGGTGTATTTATATGCAGTGTGAATACGGACATCTTCATGCCAGTATTTTTTCTGATGTTATAATCCGGAGACCAGAGGATTTTTCCGTGTGTGGGATTGGAGAGAAGGGAGTTATCCAGGTAGTATCGGTTATTCCGGAATCCTATCCTGGTCATTCTCTTCTGACGGAGGATGAAGGTATGATTCTGGGAGAAGATGATTGTCCGTGCGGACGAAAAGGAAAATATTTTTCCGTTAGTGGCAGATTAAAGAATGCGGAGATCAGGGGGTGCAGTGATACTTATGCAGCTAAATTCTGAATTTCTGAAATTTCAGATTGGGGATGAGCAGATCATAAAAAATATGTCCCGAATGCCGGTTGAACAGCCTTTTGATCTCGATCGTATAGCCTTTCTCAATGATGTGTCGAAAGAACTTCTTTCAGATAAAGAGGCAAAACTTTATTCAGATGTGGTAACCTTTGCCTTTTGGCTTCGCAGGGCGAATATGGAAAAGGAAAAAGAGGATTTCTGCTCTGACGAGAAACTTCGAATGGGACGGGGAGTAGTGTTTCATATTGCACCTTCCAATGTGGCAGTAAATTATGCCTATTCTTTTGCAGTGAGTTTTGTGTTGGGAAACGCAAATATCGTTCGGTTGCCCTCGCGGGCATTCAGGCAGGTGAATATCATCAACAGAGCAATTCAGAGAGTTTTGGAGCGAACAGAGTATCAGAAATGGAAAAATACTCTGGTATTTCTCCGATATGAGAGAAGTCAGGTGATCACCGAATATTTTTCTTCTATTTGCGATGTGCGTATCATTTGGGGCGGAGATTCGACCATTCGGGAAATTCGGAGGTCAGAACTGCAACCAAGAGCCGGGGAAATTACTTTTGCAGATCGTTACTCCATCTGTATTCTGGATGCAGAGGAATATCTGTATGCGACAGAAAAAGATAAATTGGCGCTGGACTTTTACAACGATACCTATTTGACAGATCAGAATGCCTGTACTTCTCCAAGGTTGGTTTGTTGGACAGGTAAACAGGAGCAGATTTTGCAAGCAAAAGAGATTTTCTGGGAGAAACTTTGGAGTCTGGTGGAAAAAACGTATGTGTTTCAGGCGGTTCAGTTTGTAGATAAACTGACAAATATCTGTCTTGCGGCGGCCCAGATCGAAGGAATTCAAGTGAAGCCGATGAAGGATAACCGGATTGTGCGGATAGAGATTAAAAAGATTACGCCTCTGATTCAGGAGTATCGGGGGAATTCAGGAGTTTTTTATGAGTATGATCTAAAAAATGTGATGGATTTGGTGCCGATTTGTAGTGGAAAATTGCAGACAGTAGCAGTTCTGGGAGATTGTGAAATGGTTTTACCCTTGGTGAGATCCGGAGTAAGAGGGATTGATCGAGTGGTGAAGATTGGAAATACCATGGAGTTTTCTTTTCTGTGGGATGGATATGATTTGAGAGAACGGTTGACGAGGAAGATTACTTTAGTAGGAAGAGAGTAAGATGGGGATATGTATGAAAAAGAAGATGATTTAAGAAGAATTAGACAAAGAAAATTTTTTTCATGTGCAATATATAATCATAGTTTATATGGTATTTCAGAGTTTGAACATATTTTAATAAAAATAGATCTACAAAGTGGAGAAGTGAAGTATATTGATGATCCGAAAAATTATGACTATATAACATGGCATCTTGAAGATAAAATGGAATGCCGAGGTGAAGAAATTTTCGCCTTACAATTAGGTGGAAAAAGATTATTGCAGTATTCAATGAAAGACGATAGATGTAAGTATTTCGATATAGACTGTGATTTTTATGATTATGGAAATTTTGCAGCATTTCTAATTTATAAAGAGATAGCCTATATATTTCCCAGTTTTATTAATCAAGTTATTTTTGTTGATATTCATACAGGAGAGATAACCAGGGGAGAGCGTTTATGTTCGGATGTTATGTTGAAACCAAAGCAAAATGTAGAATATTCAGATAGATTATTTTCAGCGGGATGTCAAATAGAAAATACGGTTTGGTTATTTATGCAGAATTCTAATAGAGTCCTTGAATATAATTTGGATTTGCATTCTGTTATAGAGCATCAGATTCCGCACTCAATTATGGGATGTAAACATGTAAGTTGGAAAAACGGTCTGTTTTATATTTTAGATATACATGGGGATGTCTACCAGTGGGATTCGAACCAAAATATTTTGATAGAAATATTTGATAATGAAGAAAAAGGAAATCTGTTTAAGTTTGAAAAAGTGGTGGCTGCGGGTAAAAAAGTTTGGATATTACCAAGTTTAGGAGAAGATATTTTTGTTTTTGATAAAGATAAAGAAGAGGTAGAAAAATATATAGATTATCCAAAAGATTTTAAGTATGAAATGCCAGACGATCGTGGAAAATATGTAAGTTATTGTGAAGATGATTCATATTATTATTTTTCTTTGAGTTCTGGAAATTTTATACTAAGTATTGGAAAAGAAAATGGAAAAGAAACATGGATATTACCTAAATGGCCATCCGAAGATAAAAGACAGGAGATATTATTCAAAAGAAATTATCCGATAGTACCGGAGGAATTATATGGCTTGTCAGGGTATCTAGCTCTTATGAAAAGCAAAAATATAGAAAAAATCGTAAACAAAGGTATTAAAACCGGGAAGGAATTTTGGGAAAAAATAAAGAATGGAAAATAAAATAAGAAATATTATTGTTTTTGGTGCTGGAAAATACGGAAAATTATTGCGTCGGATATTAGAAAGTAAATTTCTGGACGTTGAAGAAAATAGATTTAAAGTACAATATTTTTGTGATAATTATAAAATATCAGGCTCATTTGTAGATGGTATAAAAGTGATTCGACCATTGGACATTATAAAATCAGATTTGAGTTATGCAATATTTATCAGTTCAATGAGTATATCGGATGAAGTGATGAAACAATTGTTTGAGCTGAATATTAAAAATGATGTATTTATAATTCCAGAGTACGTTTATAGTTTTCGGGGAAACGGAAAAGAGATGCCTTTTTGTGTGAAAATGGATATTTCAAAGCCACGTTTGCCATATTTGGAATGTGCTATTGTAGGGCATTGCAATTTAAATTGTAAAGGATGTTCTGCAATTGCAAATATTCGGAAAGAGCAATATGTGTCTGTTAAAGAGTTTGAAAAAGACTTAATAGGATTAAAGCGATTATATTCAGGAATTAAATACTTTAAACTATTGGGAGGAGAGCCTTTATTACATCCTGACTTAACAGAGTTTTTAAAGATGGCTCGAGGTTATTTTCCAGATGCAGAGTTAGTGGTGCATAGTAATGGATTATTGGTCCCAGAAATGGAAGAAAAAACATTAAAACTGATGTCAGAATATGCAGTAAAATTCATTTTTACACAGTATCCGGTTACGGGAACGAAAAAAAGGAAAATCATACAAAGGCTAGAGCAGATGGATGTTACATATGAGTTTATGGAACCCGTTTATGAATTTAGAAAATTCATTAATATGAAGGGGGATTATAATCCAAAAGAAATATATAAGCAATGTTGCAAATGCATTAATCTTGTAGAGGGTACTTTATCCTGCGGTGTTGGATACTCAATTGAAAAATTGGAAGAAGCGTATGGCATAAATATATGCGAAGATAAATTCCAGAATTGTATTTATATACATAAGACAGATATGAATGGATGGGAGATAAATAAAAGATTAGATTCCCCTTCTAATTTATGTGCTTATTGTGCTTTTATGGACATATTTACTTTAGACGATGATAATTTTTATCCTTGGAAGTGCGGACATCCTCAGTTAGACGATTGGATCATTGATTAAGAAAAATGGGATTTAGACAATTGAAAGGATGAACATAAACGATGAAAAAAATGTGTGAAAGAATATTAAACTGGGTTCAAATCATTGACCATAAAGGGACGGTGAGATTATGTTCCTGGATAGATAATAATATTATCGGTTCACTGTCACATCAAACGCTGAAAGAGATCTATAGTGGTGTGCATGCGAATGAATTGAGAAAAAGGTTGGAAGATAAAGATTACTCGCAGTGTATTGTAGATGCTTGTCCTTATCTTGCAATGGACGATATAAAGAATCATTTGGTTGAAGTGGATGAAATTCCGAAGTATCCAGAGGAATTGCACTTGGCCTATGAGAATGTTTGCAATTATCACTGTATGAGCTGTACCGTACACGATACAATGCTTCAGAACAAAGAAAAAGACTTGGAAAAAGGCTACGATATCATTGAAAAAAAGCTACAAGAAGTATTACCTCATGTGAAGAAAATCGGAGCAAATGGGTGCGGAGAACTTTTTGTAAGTAAAAGGATACTAAAACTTTTATCCGAGTGGAAACCATTGGCTCCGGCAGAAGAAGTTTCCGTTAGTCTTGAGACAAATGGAGCTTTGTTTGATGAGGAACATTGGAAACAAATTGAGAATTTGGGAAAATATCATTTGAGTGTTGCGATTACGGTTATGAGCTTTGATGAGCCGACCTACCAGCTATTGTCAGGAACAAAATTGCCGATTTCACAGGTTGAAAATAATCTACGGTTTGTAAAAAAATTGCGGGAACAGGGGATTGTAGATTATTTTGAAATTGCAACAGTTGTACAGGAACGGAATTTTAGAACAGTACCGGAGTTTGCAAGAAGATGTGTGGAAGAGTTTGGAGCGGATTATGTACGTTTAAGACCGTATATGCCTTGGGGGAGCCAGGAACCGGAAATAGAATGGTTTATGGATATTAGAAATCCTGAGCATCCATATTATAGTGAATATCAGGAGATGAAAAAGAGTGAAATTTTTCAGCATCCCAAGGTTCATGATTGGAGTGGCGGATTGGATACGGTGAATATAAAAACGTTTCCATATAGGGTCTCCTATTACAAAGAACGAATTTTAACAGAAATTATATTAAATACAGATAATCTGATAAAAAAGGTAAATAATTATACGAATGGAAATCCTGTGGTGATTTATGGATTGGGGAATGTTGGGAAGACACTAGTAAAACAATTATGTGAAAAAGGTATTCAATTTGCTTATATTTTGGATAAGTATAAAGCATGCGATTCTTTCAAAAATACTCATGTCTATGATTTAAAGGAGACAGAAAAGTTGTCCAAAGAAATGAACATTATTATTACGCCACTATTAAATTTTGATGAAATATGTAATGATTTGAATAGGTTGGGATATACAGGTAAAAAAATACATATCCGTGAATTAGCAGAACAATAAGGAGAGGAAAACAAAACTATGAAAAGATCTCTAGATGATATCCAAAAAAGAGCACGGGCCGCGGATTCGGTGATTATTGTTGGTGCCGGAAAAAGAGGAAGAGAGTTATCGAAATATTTGGCGAATGACGATTTGATTTCCATGGAAGCTTTTTTTGATAATAACGCTCAGTTGTCAGGTAGTCATATAGAAAATATGAAAGTAATGTCGCCACATAAATTAGAGAAGGAAAATTGTGTATATATTATTGCGGTTGATGCGCTAAATTTGCGCAGAGAGTTGCGTGTTCAATTGCAGGAACTTGGGATACCGGATGAAGAGGTGATTGCTTATTATCATAATCGGGATTATGACTATTTCAGTTCCCTTGACGAAAGATATTATGCCGATGAGCTGCAGGATATGTACTATGAATGTTTTGGGAAAGAGATCAACTGGGAAAGGCCGATTAGTTATAACGAAAAGATCAATTGGGAAAAGTTGAACGTCAAAGATGAGAGGAGAACGAGATTATCCGATAAATATTTGGTTCGTGAATGGGTCAAAGAGCAGATCGGAGAGCAATACCTTACGAAATTATATGGGGTATGGGAGGATGCGAATGATATTGATTTTACTTTGTTGCCAGAAGCATTTGCATTGAAAGTAAATAATGGGAGCGGACGTAATATTATCGTAAAAAACAAGAAAGAAATGGATGATGATGCGGTACGTCGGCAGTTAAATGAATGGATGCAGTATAATTTCGCGTTTGCAAGCCTAGAACTCCATTATAGAGATATTGTACCTAAAATCGTCTGTGAAGAATACTTGGAGGGTATGGCGGAAAGTGTATATGACTATAATATTTATTGCTTTCACGGAGAGCCGGAATTTATTTGGTGTATCAAAGGAAGTCACAGACCAGAATGTCGTGCATCCTTTTATACGAAAGATTGGGTGATGCAGCCTTTTAGCTATGGGTATCCGAAAGATCCAGTTTTGGCGCCCAGACCAGAGAAATTGGATGAGATGCTGGAATTAAGCAGAATTTTAAGCAAAGATTTTGAGCATGTCCGCGTAGATTGGTACAACCTGCCGGATGGAAGAGTATTATTTGGTGAAATGACGTTTTCTTCCTGGTCGGGACTCATGCATTTTGTTCCAGAAAAATATGATCTGATATTTGGTTCTTTTATTGATAGAGTAGATCAAAGCGATTCGTGATTCCATGGGGTTATTCGGTCATGACGTAGGAAGTGCAGATGGGTTATAAAGGAAAGAATATGGAAATCAGTATATTATTGACAACTTATAATCATGAGAAATATGTAAAACAGACGTTAGATAGTATTTTAATGCAAAAGATTAATGCTCCTTATGAGATTATTGTGTTGGACGATGGGTCTTCAGATCAGACACCTCAGATATTAAAAGAGTATAAAAGGAAATATCCACGTCATATTTCACTATATTTAAGAAAAAAGAATATCAATTACCCGACAAAAAATGGATATTTTTCAATGTCGAAAGCAAAAGGAAAATATATTGCTTTTATCGAAGGCGATGATTACTGGATAGACGAATATAAAATTCAAAAACAATACGACTTTTTGGAGCAAAATCCAAAATATTCGGGCTGTATAACGGATTTGATCGTGGTGGATGAAAATAATAATGAAATATCGGAGCAAGTGTATGAGAGAAAAGAAAATAGTATTTATACGTTGGAGGATTTTAGGCATTTAAGAGGGCCAGGAATGGCAATATCCTTTATGGCGAGAAATTATTTTGATGAAGAAGAATATCGTATTGTCTATCGTGCTGCCAGATTTATGGCAGATATTACGATATACATGTTATGCGTGTTAAAAGGCGATATTTATCAGCTGGATGATAAGACGGCAGCGTATCGGTATGTATGTGCAAATGGAAAAGGAAATTTTAATTCGACTCAGCGTGAAAACATTTATAAAAACTATATGATAACAGAATATTGGATTAAACTTGAAAATTTTATGCGTCAGTATGATGAAAAATTTGAATTTATTCCAATGGCAGATACGATAAAACAAATTGCTTCGCAGTATTCTGTGAGGGCTGGTCTAAATTTAATCAATAAGTCTACAAAAAAAGGAAGGTATTTTTGGCTTTATTTGATGTGTAAATTATTAGATACGAACTATTTATTAGATACGAAAAATGGTAAGCGTGGCACACAGTATAGCTGGAGTCAGTTTATGAGAGAAAAGAAACCGATTGTACTTTTTGGCACAGGGGCAGTGGCAAGGGAATTTTTAGATAAATATGCGTGGCGAGGAAATATTTTATTTTTAGTGGATAACGATAAAAATAAACAAAATACTTCATTTAAAGGATTTTTGGTGAAGAAACCGGAAGAAATTATTCGGTATAAAAATAAGGTGAAGGTTTTGATTACAAACCAACTTTATGAGGCCGATATAGAGAAACAACTACTGAGTATGGGCATGAAAAATTACTATTGTTATTGCTCCATGCAAACAAATAGATTTCGAAATATGATAGCGAATAAATGGTTGAGGAAATGAAGATAAATGAAAATTATTTTTTTTGGAGCAGGAAATTCGGCATACAATATCTGGCAGCAAGTCGTGAAAAAGCCAGGATTCTATACAGATGAATATTTGGCTTTTGCAGATAATAATGCCACTTTGTGGGGAACAAATTTTTGTGGGAAACCGGTGATTGCTCCTGCAGAGATAAATAAGTGGGAAGCAGATTTAATTGTAATAGCCAGTTTATATGAAAATTCTATTCGCAGACAACTCGTTAAAGAACTTGGGATAAGTAAACAAAAGATTTACTCATATGATGAATATTTTAGAAGGTGCTACGCAATTTGGATTTATCGCAAACGTTACGGTAATGTGGAAATTGAAGAGAAGCAAGAAGGTTCAAAAATAAAAGATATTGTAATTTATACTGCAATGATCGGAGATTATGATGAATTGAGAGAACCATTGTTTCTATCGGATGATATTACCTATGTATGTATGACAAATAATAAAAATTTGAAGTCAGATATTTGGAATATAGAATACATAAGTGATGATTCTTTTGACGATGTGTATCTAGCCAGACATATTAAAATGAACCCGCACATTTATTTTCATGATTATGAAACGAGTATATGGGTAGATGGTAAGTATCAGATTATGGATGATTTAAGAATCTATATTTCTTTATATCAAAAGCAATCTAATATTTTGTGTTTTCCACATCCAGAACGAGAATGTATTTGTGATGAAGCGGCAGTTTGTATTAATAGTAAAAGAGGGAATAAAAAAGATATCATATTGCAGGTTGCAAAGTATTTAAAAGAAGGCTTTCCTTTAGATTATGGTTTGTATGAGACTGGGTGTATAGTCCGTGCTCACAAGGATGAGCAGGTGAAGCGATTAATGGAATTTTGGGAAGAAGAGTTATTAAAGAACTCAGTACGAGATCAATTGAGTTTTCCGTATGTATGTTGGAAAAATAATTTCACACCAGATATCTGTGATTTGGATGTGAACAGAAATCGTTGGCTTCTTCAAAGAAGAACTCTTTATAAATAGTATCGAATGAGGGTTTATATCGTGGAAAATGAAAAAAAGAGTATCGTGATCTATGGATTGGGAACTAACTTTACAAAATTATTTACAAAACGTGTGAAAGATCGCTTAAAAAGAGAGTTTTTTGTCGTGGGATTTGTGGATAAGAAAAAGGAATTTGAAGAAAAGATTTGTAAAGAATTTGCTTGTTATCAAAAGATTCCTTACGTTCAAATAGATTATGTCTGTATCACATCTACTTTATATTATAGTGAAATTAAGGAAGAATTATTGGCGCAATCTATTGATGAGGTTAAGATTCTTCCAAAAAATTATTGGCTTGACTTTTATCAATCAACCTATTTGCCAACAGATGTGATTAGTGGGAAAGGGGTTGAAATTGGAGGGCCAAGCGCCGTGTTTCAGGCAATTTATCATTCGGGATGTGTATGTGACGGCGTGAATTATAGTGAAGAGACTATTTGGAATGGTAATTTGGATTCTGTGTATAAATGGGAAGAACAAGTACTGGGAAACCAGATAGTAGCGGATGCGACCGATTTAAAAATAATAGCGGATGAAACTTATGATTTTGTTTTATCTTCTAATAATCTGGAACATATTGCAAATCCCTTACAAGCTGTGAAAGAATTTTTGAGGGTATTAAAGAAAGGAAAACCTTTGGTTATTTTGGTTCCTTGTAAAAAATATACATTTGATCACAAACGTGATGATACAACATTTGAACATCTTTTGGAGGATTATAGAAAGGGAGTGCTGGAAGATGATCTCTCGCATTTGGATGAAATATTAGAGCTTCATGATCTTTCGTTGGATAAACTGGCGGGAACAAAAGAACAATTTAGAGAAAGAAGTAAAAATAATTTTAAAAATAGATGTTTGCATCATCATGTTTTTAGCAATGAGTTATTAGCGTGTATTGGAGATTATTTCAATTTGGAAATACTGGAGAATACAGTATTTGATCAGAATTATTATTTGCTGGGTATAAAGAGGGAATAGATAGAATGAAAAGATTATGTATTTATCTGGTATTTGACAGAGAGAATATCATAGATCAATATGTAATATTTATGGCGCAGGAATTGCGAACATGTTCAAGCAATATTTTGGTGGTTTATAATTCAACATATGTGGAAAAAGGGAGAGAAGAACTGGAACGCTATGTGGATAAAGTGATTTGCAGGGATAACATGGGATATGATGCCGGCGGATTTAAACAGGCTTTGTGCGATTACATAGGGTGGGAAAAACTAGAAGAATATGATGAATTGATTCTGATCAATGATTCCATTTTTGGTCCATTTAGGCCGATGAAAAATATTTTTTCTGAAATGGATAATCGTGATGTGGATTTTTGGGGGCTGGCTACGCACGGTGAAAATGGAGTGGATATTTCTAAACATATCCAGACATACTTTTTGGTGATTCGATCAAAAATGCTGCATAGTAGTTGCTTTAGAAAATATTGGGAAGACATGCCTTTTTATGCAACTTTTTCAGATGTGGTCTATCAGCATGAAGTGAAATTTACTTCTTATTTTGAGTCATTAGGATATGCTTATGATGTTATGGCGGATACAGAAGTGAATGATTCTCAAATGACTCCTGTCAATAATTATATGCAGTATGCGATGATATCCTTTGAACTAATACAGAAACGAAATTTTCCTTTTTTAAAAAAGCAGCAGATAGCCTATAATACGTTATCATTACAGACACAAGAAAATCTGTATCAAGCAATTAGTTATATAGATCATGAGACAGATTATGACGTAAACCTTATCTGGGATAACATTATTAGAACTTTAAATATAGCGGATTTGCAGAGAAGTTTACACCTACAATATATCATTTTTCCGAAAAAGAGGGAATTCATTGTTAAAAAAAGTGTGGCAATCGTTATTCTTGTGCAGTATAAAGAAGCATTAGAATATGTTTTAGAATATTTAAGTAAATTAAGTGGAGGATTGAATTATGATATTCAAATAGTATCCAATAATTATGAAATATTAGAGGGTTATAGAGCACATAAATTAAACGGCTTCAAGGTGATTTACAAAGACAACTGGGATTGGGAAGAACTATGTCGATATGATTATGTTTGTGTTTTACACGATGCAGATTTGACTTCGAATGAAAAACCAAGCTGTACGGGTAAATCTTATTTTTATCTAGTATGGGAAAATCTCATCAAAAATAAAGATCATCTTTGGGGGATTCTGGAGAAATTTGAAAAAGATGTGAGACTAGGTTTTCTTGCACCGCCTCAGCCTATTTTTGCAGATTATTTTGGTGATTTGGATTGTGAATGGGATCAGAAGCATGAAATAATTGAAAGAATAGTGAAAAGGCAGGCGTTCCATTGTCCGATTTCGGAAGAAAAACCTCCTTTTGTTATAACGAATCATTTTTGGATTAGAGGAAGAATTTTAAGTTGTATCAAAGAGATAAAAAAAGAAGAGTATGTTTTCTTGCCATATCTTTGGAGTTATTTCGCTCAGCATATGGGGTACTATTCTGGAATTGTAGAGAGCAATGATTATGCATCTATGAATGAAGTGAATATGCAATATTATTTAAAGCGCATAGCAACTCAAGTGAAAAGAGGATATGGATATTTCCATAATTTTACTGAAGTGGAAGAGAACATATCAAAGGGAGCTTTAAAAATATTTTGTGATCAATATCCTCACATATTTATTTATGGTACAGGTTATTATGCGAAAAGGTATATAGATTTCATCCGGGATGTGGAAGCGTGCATTGTATCAGATGGACAAGATAAAAAGGATTTATTTGAAGGAATTCCTGTTATTTATTTATCAGAATTAAAAGATGTAGAAACGTGTGGAGTGGTTTTATGTTTAAGTAAAAAGAATCAAAAACAGGTGATTCCATTATTAAAACGGCAGGGCGTGGAGAATTATTTTTCTATATTCTCTTAGTTTTCATTATAATATCAAGCAGGCGTTCGCGAAATCAGTAAACTTGCTGAATATTGTCACGGCTTAGAGTTTTGCAATTACCTAATAATATCGAGAAAGAGAAGGAGAATAATGAAATATATTATTTACGGAATAAACAGAGTAACCAAAGATTTCACATACATATTTAATAACCTGGATATCCTCTATCTGGCAGATGATTTCGTAAAAGCAGAAAATATATGGGGCTATAAGGTGCGAAGTCTGGAGGATGCATTGAAAGATTCTTCTTATGATAAAATCATTCTCTGTGATTTTGATAAGAGCAAAAAGGAAGAGACCCTGAAAAAGAAGGGCTTGAGTTATGGACAAGACTATTTATATGAGGAAGACTTTTTTAGTGAGCTGGATGAGGTGAAAATTCCTTCTGACAAAAAGATCCTGATATGGGGAACCGGAAAAATGTGTCGCTTTTTACTGGAGCAGGAACCGACGTTTTCCGTGAATGCCTTTATAGATTCTTATAAAAAGGATGACACATTTATGGGAAAGCCGGTGTTTTTTCCAGAAGAAATAAAAGATTGGAAGCAGTATTACGTTATTGTTGCCGTAGGACAGTCTGAGGAAATTTTCGAAGAACTTTTAGGCTATGGATTAGTGGAAGGTAAGGATTTTGTAAGTTATCGAAAGGCATCTTATCGACCGTCTGATATGTTGAGAAAAACGATATTTGATCCATCGTATTATCCTTTAGAGTGTAATACAATGTTCAATCATTTGGAAATTTTAGATGAGGGGAATACAAGATGTTGTTGTACAACATTTGTAAAGCCCAATCTGGGAAATATCTTTGAGAAAAGTTCTTCTGAAATTTGGAGATCTAATTTGCATAAGGTGTTGTGTCTGTCAACAGAAAATAAGACATTTTCCTTTTGCGATAAAACGATGTGTCCTTTATTTGTGTCTAATAAAAGTGGAAAAGCGGAATTGGACAATAAAACATATAAAGACCTGAATTTGTATCCAAAAGTTTTGGCATTGGGGTATGACGCGTCCTGCAATCTTTCTTGCAGCACTTGTAGAAAAGAACTGCATTTTGCGAAGGGAGAGGAACTGGATAAAGTAAATAAAATTACAGAGATCGTAAAGAAGGACTATTTATCGAAATGTCGCTTCCTGATTCTTGCAGGAAATGGAGAGGTGTTTGCCAGCCCGGCGTATCGAAAAGTTTATGAATCCAGTGAATGCAAGCCGCAATTTATCCGATTACTTTCAAATGGCATGTTGTTTCATCCGACAAATTGGAAGCGTTTTGCCAGTAGACAAACCGGGAAAATTATGTTGACTGTTTCCGTCGATGCGGCTACAAAGACGACTTACGAGAGTATTCGTCGGAATGGAAATTTTGATGTTTTGAAGCAGAACATGGAATTTGCATCCGAACTTCGAAAAGCGGGTAAGTTAAGTTACTTCCGTATGAATTTTGTTGTGCAGAGAGAAAATTACAGAGAGATGATTCCATTTGTAGAGTGGGGACAGCAGTTAGGTGTAGATGAAGTGTTTTTTACAAAGATTTTAAATTGGGGCACCTACACGGAGGAAGAATTTGCACAAATCAGCATGATGGAACAGGACGGTATCACACCGAAACCAGAGTTAAAAGAAATATTGGACGATCCGATGATGAAGAGTGAGATTGTTGATCTTGGTACGATTCAATACACACATAAAGAAGATATAGCCGATATCGTAGAGAATTATTATATGTGGGAGTTGGAGAAAAGAGGAGGAAAGCTTTTTTGTTAAGGAAAAATAAAGTTCTACCAATGATGTTTTCTGCGGGATTGCTCTTCACGTCCGCGGTATGTTGGAAGACTCATCGCCAAAGAAAACAGTTAGAAATGTCCGAGTGTCAACTGGAAACACTCCAGGACCATTATAGTCTGTTAAATCACTGGTTGGAGATAAAGAATGAGGGCAAGAGTACCGCATCCTATTTTGAGGAGATGGGATATCATCATATTGCTATTTATGGAATGGCAGAGTTGGGAAATCGTCTGATGGAGGATTTGACTGGAAGCACAGTATGTGTGGATTACGGAATTGATCGGGATGTGTGTTGTTCGATCGGTCGGATCGATGAAGTCTATTTCCCGGAGGATGAATTGCCAAAGACGGAGGCGATTGTAGTAACGCCCTATTCAGCTTTTGGAGCGATAAAAAAGCTGTTGGAGACCAAAGTGGATTGTCCGATTCTTTCGTTGGAAGACGTAGTATGGAGTGTGTAGGATGAAACTGGTTGCAATGTATTTACCTCAATTTCATGAGATTCCTGAAAATAATGATGCCTGGGGAAATGGTTTCACAGAATGGGTCAATGTAAAAAAGGCAAGGCCATTGTTTTTGGGGCATCATCAGCCGCGTGTGCCTTTACATAACAATTATTACAATCTTTTAGAGTGCGGGGTGATGGAAAGCCAGGTGGCCTTGGCAAAGAAAGCCGGTATCTATGGATTTTGTTTTTATCATTATTGGTTCGGTGGACGGATGGTACTGGAAAAACCCGTGGAGATGTTTTTGCATAATAAGAAAATGGATTTTCACTATTGCTTTTCCTGGGCGAATGAGCCATGGACAAAAACCTGGCATGGAGCCGGCGGGAATAAAGAGATACTGATACCGCAGACCTATGGTGGGGAGGAAGAGTGGAAAAAGCATTACGACTATTTTCGTCCCTATTTTACAGATGAAAGATATATCAAGATAGACAATCAACCAGTTTTGATGATTTATCGTCTGCGCAATGTTGCGCATTTTAATGACAGAATCCGGTATTGGAATGCGTGTGCAAAGAAGGACGGATTTTCTGGAATCTTTATTATATCCATGAACCGCAGTAAAGAGAATGTGGAAAAAAGTCGTTGGGTAAATGCGTCTGTAGATTTTGAACCGAATCGGACAAAGGCAGATCTGCTTGAGGCCGAAACATTTCTTCAGCCCAAAAAAGAAGGTGGTCTTATTTGGAATCGTTTGGCAATGAGACGTATTAGTTATCGGAAACTATATAAGAAAATGCTGGGAAAAGTGCATGAGAAGAATCATTTTCGAATGGCATTTGCGGATTTTGATGATTCACCCAGGCGGAGTACACGGGCAGTAATTATGGGAGGAAGCACTCCAGAACGATTTGGGAAATATTTAAAGGAAACCTTGAGATTAAGTATGCAGGAGGGAAACGAGTATGTGTTTCTGAATGCATGGAATGAATGGGGAGAGGGAAATTATCTGGAACCGGACACGAGGCACGGATATGGATATTTGAAGCAGATCCAGTCTGTTTTGGAAGAGTTGCAGAAAGGAAATTCATGAGTACGCAAAGGGAAACTTTGGTCAGCGTCATAGTACCGGTATACAATATAGCTCCGTATATCGAAGAATGCCTGGAAAGTATATGCAGACAAACATATCACAATATCGAAATCATCGTGGTGGATGACGGCTCTGTGGACGGTTCTGGCAAGCTTTGTGAAGAACTGGCAGAGCGCGACGAAAGGATAAAGGTAATTCGGCAGAAAAATGCGGGTGTGGCTGCTGCCAGAGGCACGGGAATAGAACTGTCTCGGGGAGAATATATCATGTTTGTGGATGGAGACGACTGGATTGAGGATGAGATGATAGAAGCTTTGGTTGAGGGGGTGAATGATGCTGATTTGATTACTTCGGGTGTTTTCTATCAAGAGACAGCTGACAAAATGGAAAAACGATATGATGAGTTCCCAGAAGGAGTATATCGGGAAGAAACAGGCTTAGATTTGGTTTTTAAGACTATGATTTATGACGAATGCACGGAATCCATACAGAGAATGAGCCCTTGGTGTGTCAACAAACTTTACTTAAACGAATTGGTAAAAGAGGTGTATCAGACGGTAGATTTGGATATAGCTTTTGCGGAAGATTCTGTATTTTTATATAAGTATTTATTAAGGTGCCGCTCGGTTGTTATAAAACATCAGTGTTACTATCACTATCGTTATCGGGAAAGTTCCGTTATGCATACCGTAAGAAATAACATGTTAATGGATATCAACAAAGTATATCTTGCTCTGGAAGCAGATTTTAGGAGCCATGAACTCAAGGAGAGTTTATTGTTTCAACTGCAAAAGTGGATTATGGTTATGTGCTTTCGAGCATTGAATTCACATATGGGATTCGAAAAACAAACGCGTATTCCGGAGTACATCGTGAATATTTCTGATGGAAAAAATAAAAGATTGATTTTATATGGAGCCGGAAAAGTGGGACAGGATGCCTATAGTCAATTAAGATACTTTGGATATCAGCCAGCTTTATGGGTAGACAAAAAGTTTCAGACATATCAAAAAGAGGGATTACCTGTCGTATCGCCAAATGAAATATTACATAGGGAGTATGATGCGATTTTGATTGCGGTAAATGAACAAGATTTGGCAGAAAAAATAAAGAGCGAATTATCGGAGAGCGGAATCCCGGCAGACAAACAGATTTGGAAAAAACCGATGCGAATTTGGTAGATGAGGATCGGATATGATGGGAAAGAAGATTTATTCAGAAAAACAACTGGTTCATCTGATTCGGGAATATCAAACTGTAATTATCTACGGCGCAGGTATGGTCGGAGAGCTGGTAGGAAATCGTCTGTTGGCATGCGGTTTGAGAGAAAAGATAGTTGGCTTTGCGGTCAGTAAAAAAGGAAACTCTACTTTGAAGGAAGCTTTGGGTGGGTTCTCTATATACGAAATTGTTGAATTAAAGGAGTACAAAAGGGATGCCTTGGTCGTAGTGGCTACTTTGCCCAATTTGCACCAGGAAATCGAAAAAACTTTATCGGAATTTCCATTTGAAAAAACAGTCTATATGACAACTCGTCTATATAAGGATTTATGTGATTTATATATGCTTGACTATAATAGACAACATCCGATTACATTTCTTCCAGATCGTAAGAGCAGAATTTTGTTGATGGCATCTGATAATAACAGAACTTCAGGGGCCTTTTTGTGTCTGGTTGAACTGTGTGATCAGTTGCAGAAAAATGGTATAGCAGTTGCTGCCGTTTTACCACAATATGGAACCGGAGCCGTATTATTGTCTCAAAAAGGAGTGCCCTATACCTATATTCCGTCACAAGACTGGGGATATGAGATTGCAAAAAGTTGGAATCTGTTTGAGAGAATACGATTTTTAGTCGGCATGTTAGGAAATTGCCGTGCAGAGCAGGAATTGGTTCAATTTATCAGACAGAATTCGGTTGATTTGGTACATTGTAATACCACTTATACATATATAGGAGCGCTGGCAGCAAAGCGATGTGAGATTCCTTTTATATGGCATTTGCGGGAAAATATGGAGCATCAGGGATTTCGAATTTTTCCGTGGCCATGGGCCCGGAGAGTCATGCGAAAGGCGGATAAAATCCTTGCTGTTTCAGAGTATATCAGGGACCTTATGAATTTTGGAGAAGAAAATATTACCAAGGTTGTGTATGATGCGGTAGATATGAAGGAGAATACCCGGTTCTCCAGAGAAATATTACAGCATAGGCCCGTACAAATGATTATGGTAGGGGTAATAATGCCATATAAGCGGCAGACAGAACTGATTCGGGCGTGCGCGATTTTAAAAGAAAGAGACCTATTTGATTTTCGGTTAACCATCGTTGGAAATGGTACAAAGGATTATATTGGGAAATTACAACAAATGGTTTTAGAGTATGGATTAAAAGATGAGATCTCCTTTTATGGAGTCAGCGATTCAGTTGCCGAGCTTTATGGACAATCGGATTTGGCATTTATGTGCAGCATTGCGGAGCCGTATGGCCGGGTGACGATTGAAGCCCAGATTTCCGGCTGTCTTGTGATTGGCGCTGATTCCGGCGCCACACCGGAATTGATTACAGACGGTGAGACAGGGTATCTTTATCAGTCAGGGAATGTGGAGTCATTGGCGGAAAAGATCATAGAAGCGGTCAATCATCCGGAGAAATCCAGAAGAGTCGCCCGAAACGGTCAGGAATATGCAAAAAGAACTTATACAAAGGAAAAAAGTTTGCAGCAGATCATAGAGACTTACGAAGAAGTTTTGGAAAAGTATCGGTAGGAGGTGGAAGCATTGTGTTATGCCAGAGAGATCGTAGAAGAATTGAATCAGAATCACCAGATTGCCGTTTTTGGTGCAGGCGTGGTCGCCTTGGGAGTTGTGGCAGGCTTGCGTGAAAAGCCATATCAACTGAATATCGAGTGTTGTCTGGTATCTGATTTGAGAGAAAATCCGGATTCTATAGCAGGAGTTCCGGTGATGAATCTTTCAGAGGCAAAGCAGCGTTTGAGCAGAGACGCTGTTATTATTGTAACGGTAGTGAGAGAAAAATTTGAGTCGGTACGAAAGCTCTTGAATCAAAGTGGCTATTTTCATATCATCCAGATTACTTATGAGGGAGATTTGTGGAGCTTGCTAAGAGGAAATATATATCGAGAGAGCTGTCTGCAGCAGAAAAAGCCATATTTAATGATCGAAGAAGAATTACAGGTCGCTCCGATATTCAAGGGAGAGAGTGAAGAAACGAGTGAAAAGACAATGGCTGTTTATACGGCAAAATGTCATGTGGATAGAAACCTGAAAGAGGATATTTCACGATTTTCCTGGGAAATTCCGATTCAAGTAGGGGCAGCATTGACAGATCGGAATATCTGTGAAATTCGGGATAATACCGGCGATCATATTTCCGAAAAAAACAGACAATATTGCGAATTGACAGCATTGTATTGGATTTGGAAAAATGACGATTCGGATTATGTGGGACTGGGACACTATAGAAGGCATTTCGAATTGACAGAAGAGCAGTTAAGGCAGTTGGCTGTTTCAGATATTGATGTAGTGTTGACCATACCGATTTTTGACTATCCGGATGTTGAGGCGGTCTATCGCCGAGATCATGTAGGGCGAGACTGGGATGTGATGATAGAAGCCGTGAAAAAACTGTCTCCGGAGTATCTGGAAACGTTGGAAGAAATGCAGCGAGGTCAGTTTTATTATGCGTACAATATGTTCATTATGCGCAGGGAAGTTCTGGAGAACTATTGTGCCTGGTTGTTTCCAATCTTGTTTGATTGTGAGAAACACTGTGGGGGAGAACGCAGTGCCTATCAAAACCGATATATTGGATTTTTGGCAGAACATTTGATGTCGCTTTACTTTATGCATCATGAGAAGGAATACAAGATTGTTCATGCAAGAAAGCACTTTATAGAAGAATAACAGAAAAGGAACTAGGGTAATTATGAATGATGTAAAAGATGTGATAGAACAACTGAAATCAGCGAATCAGTTGGCTCTCTATGGTGCCGGTCTGGGGGCCCTTGAAGTGGCAAACTGTTTGACGGACAAGCCATATCAGATAAAAATTGACTATTGCATTGTGTCAGAATTAGGGACAAGCCCGGATTATGTGATGGGGATTCCAGTGATTGATTTGGAATTTGCAAAGAGTCATTTAGCCTCAGACGCCTTAATTGTCATTGCTACTGGAGAAAAATATCGGGATTCTATTCAGAGTAATTTGCAGTTGGCAGGTTTTTCCCATGTAATTTCTCTTACCTTTGAGAGTGACTTGTGGAGTGATGTCAGGGAAGGTTACTACCGGGCATATCGGACGATGCACGGGAAATCTTATCTGGCCTTGGAAGAAGAGTTGGAAAAATACTCTGAAAAAGATCGCATAGGATTGTCTTCGGTTCATATCTATACAGTCAAGAGTCATGTGGACAAACCTCTGAAGGAAGATGTTTCACGTTATTTTTGGGAGATTCCCATTCAGGCAGGGGCGGCATTGACCAAAGAACGTATCTGCGAAGTCAGGGATGATATGGGAGATCATATCTCCCATAGAAATAGACGGTATTGTGAACTGACAGCCTTATATTGGATATGGAAAAATGATGCAGCGGATTATGCCGGATTGTGCCATTATAGGCGGCATTTTGAATTGAATGAGGAGATGCTTCGAAAACTTTTGGTTTCTGACATTGATGTGGTGTTGACCATTCCTATTTTGAATGTTCCGGGCGTGCGGGAAGTTTATCGGCATGACCACGTAGAGAGGGATTGGGATGTGATGTTGGGGGCGATTCGCCGCTTGTCCCCGGAATATTTACCTGCGGCGATCGAATTGCAAAACGGAATCTTTTACTATGGCTATAATATGTTTCTCGCACGTAAGGAGATCTTAGATGATTATTGCGCCTGGTTGTTTCCCATTTTGACTTATTGTGAGGCGCACTGTGAGGAGAAGACGGATAGCTATCAAAAACGTTATATTGGATTTCTGGCAGAGCGATTGTTGTCGATTTATTTTTTGCATCATGAGGCTGACTATAAGATTGTTCATGCCAGAAAGCATTTTATTAGCTGATGACTGGCAAACCGGTAGACGAAACTTATTATGCCATCCTGTTCAGTAGACAGTTTTTCAGTAGCATTTTAGAACAATAGGAGAGAAAGTGGGCCTTACCGAAAGCAACATTGCAACGTTATATGGATTGTGATACTATAAGTCAAAGAATATGAAAGCTCTTTGATTGAAACAGAAAGTTGTAAAAGAGAAAAGGAGGCCTATCATGAAAATTCAAAAAGTAACAGATGCAGCGTTCGCACCGTATGGAAAGATTCTGGAAGGATATCACTTCGAAGAACTGTTGGAGAAGATGGTGGATACACCGCTTCCCATGGATGATGTGGTATATGTGCCGTCTGAGACCACTCTGGAGCAGACGAAGGCCGGAAAAGAGTTGGAAGTTCAAGGCTATGGTGGTTTGCCAATTCAGGTGGGTTATTGTAACGGCAACAATCATCAATTAAATGCAGTGGAATATCATCGTTCTTCGGAATTGGATATTGCAGTGAATGATTTGATTTTGCTTTTGGGGAAACAACAGGATATCGAGAATGGTGATACTTATGATACGGCTAATATCGAAGCATTTCTGTTGCCTGCGGGCGTAGGGGTAGAGCTGTATGCAACCACGCTTCATTATGCGCCATGTTCCGCGGGGAAGGAAGGGTTCCGCTGCGTCATCGTATTGCCCAAAGACACGAATACGGATCTTACGTTTGCTCTGGGGACAGAAGGAGAAGATAAGCTGATTACGGCGAAAAACAAATGGCTGATCGCACATCCAGAAGCCGGAATTGAAGGTGCATACTGCGGATTGAAAGGTGAAAACATTACGATATGAAAAAAAGAATGTACGTAGTGTGTAGTGTACTTATGCTTCTGTTGGTGAGTGCTTGTATTCAGGGCTGCGCTGGTCGGGGTACAGAGGAAACGCCACAGCAACAAGAACAGAAGTCTTCTGAAGCAGATGCAGATGTGGAAATAGAAAATTCTCAAATAAAACCAACGGAGGGGAAGACTGCGCCGTCGATAACAGGCGCCCTTCACGTGGAGGGAACACAGCTTTGCGGCAGCGACGGGTCGCCTGTGCAACTGAGAGGAATCAGTACGCATGGGATCGCCTGGTTTCCAGAGTATATCAATGCAGAGTGTTTTCGAGAATTACATGAGCAGTGGAATGCCAATGTTGTCCGTCTCGCTATGTATACAGCGGAGTCAGGTGGATACTGTACCGATGGAAATAAAGAAGAATTGAAGGAGCGAATTCGATCCGGTGTAAAATATGCGCAAGAACAGGATATGTACGTGATTATTGACTGGCATATATTATCGGATGCAGATCCAAACGAATACCTGGCAGAGGCAAAATCATTTTTTGCGGAGATTTCCGGGGAATATGCCAAGTCCGATCATGTGTTGTATGAAATCTGTAATGAACCGAATGGAAATACAAGCTGGCAGGATATCAAGTCCTATGCGCAGGAAATCATTTCCGTCATCCGTTCCAACGATCCGGATGGAGTGGTTCTTGTGGGTACGCCCAATTGGTCGCAGTTTGTGGATGAGGCGGCTGCCGATCCTATTACGGGATACGATAACTTGATGTATACGCTGCACTTTTACGCTGCGACACATACGGATGATCTGCGTGGAAGACTGGCAGCGGCGATAGAGAATGGATTACCCGTTTTTGTGTCCGAATATGGGATCTGTGATGCCAGCGGCAGCGGTGCTATTGATGTGGCACAGGCAGAACAGTGGATTTCATTGTTGGATCAATATCAGATCAGTTATGTGGTGTGGAATCTTTCCAATAAGGAGGAGACTTCGGCGTTGCTGAAAAGTTCCTGCGATAAGGTAAACGGATTTGAGGAGACCGATCTGAGTGATTCCGGAAAATGGGTATATAATATGCTACAGGAGAATGCTGTATTATAATAAGCGTTATGAAAGAAAGTGTCACAGAAACCAGCGGTAAAAGACGCTGGTTTCTTTTTGTACAAAATTTGAAAAATCAAAGAATATAGGAGAAAAAATTGTATAATTTCACGAAAAATAAGGTGAAAGTTTGTAGAAAAGATAGAAATTGCCAGAACCAATTGGAAATAAGTTGACTTATTAATAAATAAAGTTTATAAATTAAATATACGAGGGGAGAGAAGGCATTGATAGAAGCAGGAAAGCCCAGGTTACTAAAAGAACGAAATCAGAATATGATTGAGGCGTTGGTCTTACAGGAAGGGCCGATTACGAAACCGGAACTGGCAGATATGACGATGCTGAGTGTTCCAACGGTCAATAAAATTGTTGCTCAACTCCAGGAGGCGGGAAGGATAAAACCGGTAGAGATCAGTAATGAGTCGAAGCTTGGACGAAAAGCAATTCACTATGAAGGTAATGAAAGTGCAGTGAATGTGATCACCGTCTTTTATCTAAATGGAAAATGGATTGCGGATGTTTTTAATTATAAGGGATGTTCTATCTACCGGAAAATAGCGGATGTAAATGTATCTTCCTTAGAGAAAACGTTACAGGGGTTCTATGAGTTGCTGGATATTCTGGCAGAGCAGGCCGTAAATCTGCAGGCGATTGGTGTTGGAATTCCAGGAGTTGTCGCCACAAATGGTGAGATTATGTCCTGCGCGTCGATTCCGGTCTGGTCAGGATTGAATTTGAAAGAAGAGATGGAAAAAAAGTATCAATGTCCAATCTTCGTGGAAAATGATGTGAATTTGATGGCTCTTGGATACAGTAAAATTTTGCCGAAAAAACCGGCAGATCTTGTTTTTCTCTTTTTGGGGCAGGGGGTCGGTGCCGGTATTATTATCAATCATAGGTTACATAAAGGATTCAGTAATTTTGCAGGCGATTTTTCTTATTTGGAGGCATCCTCGGAGGAGGACTTTCAGTTTCGAAAAATCGAAAGAGATCTGAACCATATACAGGGCCGAATTGAGAGAGAACCGGACAATAAAAAGCTGAGAACGCAATACTATCAAATCATCAGTAAAATTTTGATCAGTTGTATCACGAGTCTGAATCCGGAGGAGATTGTGATTCACGGATTGGCGCTGGAGAAAGAGGAAGCGCAGGAATATCTGCGGTGTAAGATGGAGGCATGTATTCCCAAAAGATGTAATCCGAAGATTTTGATTGATCCGTATGACGAATACGGGGTATACGGATTATCCTATCAATGTCTGTCGGAAGTGACACCGAAATACTATTTGGAAGAGTAAGAGGAAAGCGGGAGATTATGGAATATATCATTCAGATTTTCGCGGGTGGCTGGCATCATCAGCTCTACAGCGAGGAAGAGATTCTTGAAAAATTGGAACATATCACAGAACAAATTCAAGTCAAAGCTTTGATTATCGGCTGGAATTTGTCTTCGGAGTTATATCGCCATCTAGGGGAATATTTAAAAAAGAAAGGGATTGAAATGTATCTTTGGCTCCCGGTCTTTTCTGAAATTGGAGAGCTGGGAGATGTGGATGCTGTTGTGGACCTGTATGGGGACATCGCAGGGAAATATGAATTGCAGGAAGGGGAGTCATTCGAGTTTTTCTGTCCTTCCTCAGAGAAGAATACACAATTGCTATTACATATTTTTGAAACTTATTTTGCGGATTGTGGATTTGATGGCGTATTTTTAGATAAAATACGCTCCCAGTCTTTTGTTGTAGGAGCGACAGGCGTCATGAGTTGTTGCTGCGAGAGATGTCAGAAGATATATCGGGATCACGGATTGGATCTGGAGCGATTCCGAGAAAGTGTTGACAAAAAAGGGTTGTCCAGGATGCTAAGGCCGGCGGCAGCCTCTACCTGGGAGACCGTTTCTTTTGAAGAGACGGAAACGGAACAATTTTTTAAAGCTAAGACTCAGGTGTACTATGAAGGAATAAAAAGAACTGTGCAATGTTTCCGAGAAAGAGGATATAAGATCGGAATGGATACGTTTTCACCAATGATTTCAGGGTTGGTGGGACAGGATATAAGAAGATTATTGGGACTTGCGGATTTTATCAAGCCGATGATATATCGAAAGACGGACGCGCCGGCTGGAATTGGGTTTGAGTATAGAATGATGGAACAAGCAGTGTATGATCCAGAAAGCGACGAAGATCGCCGATGGGACACGCCGGATATGTTTTCCGAAGCATTTATGAGACAGCAGTTGGGAGTAAAAGACAGTGATGCGCAGCGCAGGATTTATCCGGGAATTGAAATCAATTACCGTGAAGACATTGCACGTACCGATGAGACCTATGTAAAGGACAGTCTTCGTATGGTAAGGAATATGGGATGCGGCGGTGCGGTATTATCCTGGGATGTGATGCTGGCGCCGGAGGAACATATTAGATGTGCGGCGGATGTGCAGAGAAGGAGTAGGGAAGAATGAGCAGCGTTCTGGAAATGAAAGGGATTAAGAAAAGTTTTTCGAATGTTGAGGTATTACACGGCGTCGATTTTTCTCTGGAAAAGGGAGAGATTCGCGCATTGCTTGGGGCGAATGGGGCCGGGAAATCTACGCTGATGAAGATTCTCTGTGGAATCTACAGCGCTACAGACGGAGAGATTCATCTGGAAGGAAAGCCAGTTTCCATTACACAGCCGAGTACAGCGAGCGAATTGGGAATCGCTATTGTGCATCAGGAGTTGAGTATTATTCCGACATTGACTGTTTTGCAGAATTTCTTTTTGGGAAGGGAAGAACTGTCGCACGGGATACTGAAAGAAAAAGAGATGAGAAAGCAGTATCGGGAAATTTGTACGGAGTTTGAATTTGACATTGATCCGGACATCCAGGCGAGAAAACTTTCCGTTGCAAAGCAGCAGATGATCGAGATTATGAAAATTTTGAGTTTAGATGCAAAAATCATTGTATTGGACGAACCGACTACCTCGTTGACGGATGATGAAAAGAAGAATCTGTTTGGCTTGATCCGTCAGTTGAAAGAGAGAGAAAAGACGATCATCTATATATCTCATGTACTGGAAGAGATATTTTTGTTGGCTGATCAGGCGACGATAATGCGAAATGGAGAGATGGTGGGTACATGGCCGGTGAAAGAATTGACGATTCCGTTGATCAGCGAATATATGACCGGTAATAAAATAGAACATGGACAGAGGGGGTCGACGGTACAGGAAAATATGCCGCCGGTTCTGGAAGTGAAAAATTTGTGTAATCAATCCGTACACGATGTAACGTTCTCGGTAAAGCCGGGCGAGGTACTCGGCCTTGCGGGTTTGATGGGAGCCGGGAGGAGTGAAATTGTGAGGGCCTTGTTTGGGGCAGATTCCAAGACGGCTGGGAGTATCCAAATTGCTGGAAAGACTGTCAGAATCCGGACACCAAGAGACGCCATTCGCAGTGGAATTGGCCTGATCCCAGAAGATCGGAAGACAGAAGGGTTGATATTGAAGCATGAGATTTTTAAAAATATGTCTATGGTTCAGTTGAAGAAATTGAAGAAACATTCTCTTCTTCATGAAAAGACAGAGAAGCAATTTGCGAAACAGGCCGTGGAAAAGCTTTCAATTAAACTGAATAAGGTGACAGATCAGGTTGGAAATCTGAGTGGAGGAAATCAGCAGAAAGTAGTGGTTTCAAAATGGATTTCGGAGGATTTTAAGGTTTTGATCTTTGATGAGCCCACAAAAGGAATTGATATCGGAGCGAAGGAAGATATTTTTCAGATCGTAGATGATTTTGCCAAGATGGGGATTGGGATTATTTTTATATCTTCGGATTTGGAAGAGGTTATCCGGGTAGCAGACAGAATGCTGATCATAAGGGATGGCCAGGTGATTGAAGAAATGGAAAACAAAGACGTGTCACAAAAGGATATTATGGAATCCATTTTACGGGGCGGAAAGAAAGTGGGATGAAAGCTATGAAAAATATGAAGAAAATTGATTTGAGAAGTTATGGGGTGGTAATCGGACTGGTGATCCTATGTATCATTGTTTCTCTGATGGCTCCGTCGTTTTTTACAATTAGAAATATTTTGAATCTGTTGCGGCAGATTTCGATTGTAGGAATCATAGCTGCGGGAATGACGCTCGTGATCATTTCCGGAAATTTTGATATATCTGTGGGGTATATATGCTGTCTTGCAGGTGTTGTCACGGCAAAGCTTTTGAATATGGGAGTCCCGCTTTTGGTTTCGATGCTGGCTGTGTTGGTGGTAGGAGCGCTCACAGGTGTGTGTACAGGATTTGTGGTTTCGGTAGTGCGGATACCGTCCATGATTGCGACGCTTGGAATGGGACAGGTGGTTAATGGTATTCTTCTGATGATCTGCCATGGTTATCCACAGTCGATTGACAATGATGTGATGGATTTTATTGGAAAGGACGGAATTCTGGGGGTTCCGGTGCCTGTTTACTTCTTTTTGTTTTCTATTATTCTGGTGTCGTTTGTGCTGAAAAAGACAGAGTTTGGACGCCATATCTATGCAGTGGGTGGGAATGAAGAGGCCAGTCGTCTGTGTGGAATTCATACAAAAAAAGTAGTGATTATGTTGTTTACGCTGAGTTCCATGTTGGCGGCGTTGTCTGGAATCATTTTGACAGCCCGTGTCGGTACGGCGACTGCCACGGCTGGCAGCGGCTATGAATTGGATGCGATTGCGGCGGTTGTGATTGGAGGAACTTGTGTATCCGGAGGCGAGGGAAGCGCGTGGAAGACGATCATTGGTGTCATGTTTATGGGGGTTATTTCCAATAGCTTTAACTTACTTCAGGTGGATGTATATTTCCAGTATGTTCTAAAAGGATTGATTATTCTGATTGCTGTAGGTTTTGACTGTGTCAGCAGAATGCGTGTGGAATCCAAGTGAGCCTGCATGCGCTCACCAAGAGGAGATATTTAAGGGAAACTTAAATATAAAAAAAGAATCTGGACGGTTGTCCGGGAATGTTTCATTAAGAGAAGGAGGAAGGAACTTATGAAAAAGACAATGAAGAAAATGTTGGCAATGTTGCTCGCAGTGGCGATGGTTGGTGTCATGCTGTTTGGCTGTGGCAATTCCGGAAATTCTGGTGGTTCAGACAGCGCTGGTGACAAAGGAGATGCGGCAGAAGACGGCGAAAAGACATACAAGGTAGCGGTACTGATTGCCGGTTTGAATGCTTATTTTGAGGCAACGAGAGAGGGTGCAAACCAGGCGGCAGAAGAGTATGGTTTGGAGTTGACGTTCTACGATGGCGGATGGGATGCAGAAACACAATTGTCTCAGATGGAAGACTGTATCACGCTTGGTTATGACATCATTGCGCTGGCTGCCTGTGACGCGGAAGGTATCGTACCTGGTATTGAGGCAGCAAAAGAAGCTGGAATTCCAGTAGTAACATTTACGAATGCGGTTGGTTCTGATGAGTCTGGTATGGTGGACGGCGTGGTTTCATTCGTAGGACAAAATGAAGTGACGACTGGAAAATTGTGCGCGCAGATGGCAGAAAATCTCCTCGGAGAAGAAGGTGGAAAAGTAGTTTGTCTGGAAGGTGTTGCAGGTACATTCTGTCAGATTTACAGAGCAAAAGGATTTGAAGAAGGAATCGAAGGAACCAATATTGAGGTGGTATACAGTCAGGTTGCAGATTGGAGCAAAGAGACTGCAATGTCTATCATAGAGGATTGTATTTCATCTGGATTAGAGTTTGATCTGGTATTCTGTCAGGACGATGGGATGGCAGCAGGTGCAGGACAGGCCCTTGAAGAGGCTGGACTCAAAGACAAAGTAAAAGTAATCGGAATCGGTGGTTCCAAGGATGGATTTAAGGCGATGGAAGATGGCCTGATTGATGGTGATACCTTCATGTCTGCAGTGGAGGAAGGACATACAGCCATCGAAGTATGTAACAAGTATCTGACAGGGGAAGAGGTTCCAGAACGTACAGAGTTAGTTCAGGTAGAAGTGACATTGGATAATATGGGTGATTTTGAACCAGAGTGGTAGAATCGAGTCGATGAATATGCAAAAAAATGTCTTTTCAATTGATATTGGTGGTACAAACATAAAATGTGCTACAGTATTTGCCGATGGTTCAATTAGTAATCATCAGACGTTTGCGACGCCAGTTGACTATACGGGACAGGAGTTATTACAATTTTTTGGTCAGTTTATTGAAAAAAATTTGACGGAAGAAACGATTGGGATCGGAATATCGACTCTTGGCGTGGTCAATGAAAAGGAAGGGATCGTTACGGGAGCTTGCAGTAATCTTTCTGCAATCAAAGGAATTTTGCTGAAAAAGGAGCTGGAACGAAAGTTTTCACTTCCTGTGAAAGTCATGAATGATGTCAACGCCGCGGCGTTGGGAGAACGGTTTTACGGAGCCGGTCGGGACCTACAGCAGTTTTTTTGCATCACTCTGGGAACCGGAATTGGAGGAGCTTTTGTCTATCGTGGAGAAATCATTGAAGGAGCGAACGGCCTTCTGGGAGAGGTGGGTTATTTACTGACCGATAAAACCGGAAGTTATGAAGATCGAGCTTCCGCAAAAGCGTTGATGCAGAAGTACGGCGAGAGACAGGCATGTCAGACGACGCTGGACCCTCATTCGGAGATTTTTTCCAGATGGGTACAGGAAGTGGCAAGAGGATTGTGTGAGATCATTTATGTGTTGGACCCCGGAGTTGTTATTATCGGAGGCGGGATCTCGAAACAGGGGAAGTCACTTACAGAGCCGATCCAGGCACAGATTGATAAAATTATCATTAGAGAATTTCGTGAAAAAACCCGGATTATCCCTGCAAAAGCCGGAAACGCGGCTAGTTTGATGGGTGTAGCAGCAACATTTTTTTGCGAAGATGATACGAGGAAGGTTGAAGACTGAAGAAGAGCCCTGTGAGAACAGCGGTGATTGCGAAAAATGAAAATGAGGACGGAGATCATATGGAAATGATTCATTCCGTCCTTATTTTATTGCAATTTTTAAAGTTGTATGAGATGGGAATCAGAACCCTATGGTTCAGGCTTCTGCCAGTGCTTTATCCAGGGCGGACAGAACTTGTTCTGATTCGAAAGGCTTGAAAATAAATCCTTTTGCACCGATTTCATTGGCTTCGTCGATCGTATCATCGTATGCCAAAGAGGACAACATGACGATTTTGGCATCTGGATGATCTTCTATGATTGTGCGGGCTGTTTCCAGACCGTCCATACCTGGCATAATAATATCCATTGTTACCACGTCCGGATGAATTTCGTTATACTGATCAATAGCTGTTTCCCCGTCCTGGCAGTAAGCAGCTATTTCATAATTCGTATTTTCCAGCAGTTTTTGCATCTGCAGGTAAGTTACCCGCGAATCATCGACTACCATGACTCGATTTCCCATATGATATCGCTCCTTTTTTATTAATGGATTATTTTTGATTTGGAATGTAATGAATCAACTGAACGCCTTTGCTTCGCTTACTGAAATAATCAATCTCAAATTGTTGCTGAAAACCTTCCGGTTGATAGTGCCCATGGTGAAAAGTGGGTACGAGAAAACGAGAAGGTACTTTTGTGATTTGATATAATTCAGAGGCAATATGTCCACATAGTATGTTTAAGTATTCTTTGGTAAAGTCTTCTACATACTGGAGGGAAACGTCTTCTGTCTGCAACATAAATCGCGTCAGTCTTGTAAAAAAGTTGATTCCAGCACTGAAAGATAGGCCGGAATAAAATCCTTTGTTAAATGAAGTATATACGGTACAGAGTTCTCCATATGGAGGAGCGTTTCCCGGATGCAGTTGAATTCCTGCAACTTCCTTTGTGACATTTCTGGTAACTTGGTCAAATACTTTTTGCAGGTCTTCCTGTGACATGTAAGTATCCATACGGATGTCTCCTTCCATAATATTTAAAAATCCGCCGCTGAATAGGCGACATAAATCCTGGGATATCTAAATGAAGGTTTACAATTTCAGACAAATCTCTCCGTCTTCCAGAGTTGCAGTGCAGTGCGATGTTTCGTCTTTTAAATGAAGAGTGGCCTCACCGATCGTAATCTCTGTTCCGGGATAAGCAATGCCGCATACCAGACGAGGGTTTATTTGATCCGGAGTATCCTCGTTTAGCTCTTCTAATAGTTTTTCATATTGTTGCAGTTTGTTTTTATTGACCGAAAGTTTCATCCGAACCATCGGGAGATTGCGAAGTTTTGCAGGACTATCTGGCTGACGTTCGATTTTTTCATACTCTTTTTCCAATTGTTCGATTTCCCAGAGTATATTTTCATATTCAAAGTCTTCACTGGGAGCCCCGCCCAAGGATATTGCAGTGATAATTCCAGATTTTGAACCGACAGTATTAGCCTTTACTCCACTGGCAGCGCGTATGCGTCCGCCGATGATAATGCCACGTCCAGAGGATACATCAACCATGCCATCACTGTATACATCGCTGTTGATGATGCAATCTGTCTGTAAATTTTCTCTGGTGCATATGCTACTATTCTCCAAGTATTTTGTGAAAATACTGCGCCCAGCTCGAATGATGGCCTGGCCGTCGCCTTTGACCCCTTTTACGACAAGCAAGCTGCCGCCAGCCTCTATAGAGCAGGCTTCCACGACACCATCTACGTGAATGTTGCCCATAGCGCGGACGGTGAAACCACTGCGTACATCTCCTCGTATGTGGAGATCCCCCATGAAATTAATGTTTCCAGTGGAGTAATCTACATCGCCTCCGATATCCATTACCGGTTTGATCTGAAAATTACGCCCATCAAACTCTACGTGTCCCGACTTGGAAGCTATCAACTTGCTTTCATCTTCAGTCAACTCCGTGTTCCGTCCCTTGGGAACAGATACTTTTTTTCCATCTTTGGCAGGGAGGGTATGATTGAGCACGGTGGTACCAGGATTGCCCATGGTAGGTGGAAAGATCTGGCAAATGAGATCGCCCTCGTTTACATTATTTACCAGATTTAATTCCGCATAGTTTACGCGGCCATGTTCATCGACAGGAACTGTCTTATTGGTTTTGCGAGGGAAGGAATCTATGGTATAACCGTCCTTACCGTGAACAGGGGATTGACCCTGTGCAATCAAAAATAAATGGAAATATCGCTCCGAATGTTCCGGTAGAGCGTCCAGTAAATCTTTGTTTACACCGAAGCTAATCTGTTGTTCATCTAAAGCCTGCGTTAGCATATTGCGATTCAATTCCTGGCCTTCTCCAACAGGGGGATAAATCAACAGCCATGCATGCATTTGATCATAAGTCAGGAATGTTATAACTTGTGCATCCAGATCGGGAACAGAAGGTTCTAATTCATCTGTTGTTGTATCTTCTTCTGCCTCCTGTTCGGAATCTGATTCGGAAGTCGATTGAGCGAGAGGCTCTTGTTCCGGAGGAACGGCCATGAGTAAACGAGATTCCGCGGTAGAAGTAATCAGCGATTCCAAGTGAGATAATTCTTTCTTGAGTTCTTCTGCATCCAATATCTCGCGTTGCTCCGTAGGTCCTTCCAGGCGCAATACGGGAACGGGCATCCATTCCTTTTGATCGGTCCATATGCGCCATAGTTGAATCAATGCATGATCATCGGAGAGCGCTAGCTGGGTTGGATCAAGAGGAGGTGCAGAATCGGGAATCGAAGGAGTCGTTTCCTGCACTTCCGGGGATATCGTTTCTTCTTCAATTTGTGTTGAGTGGGTACCAAATATTTTGGATAGTATAATATTCTTGAGAGACATATGATCCCACCTCCTGCGTCATTGTTGTGTGGTAAAAAATGTATAGAAAATACATTTTTCATAGAATGATATATGTAAATATCGTAGCAAGCCCGTATAGTTTTGTCAAGCAACTTGCAGATTCTTTTTACCCATCTTTTCCGTTGAATAGTAGAGTGGGATGTTCTTCCAGTACTTGATAAAAACTCTTATCAAAGTGCACGTAAAATGCGAGATAAAAAATCATATCCCGAGGGGCTCGGATATCTTTCAGCTCCTTTCCGATATATTTTTTCTTTTGCTCTTCATCCATGCATCCCCAGCACCGATTTCCCATACGTTCAATTTGACGGGCAACTGCACGGTCTTTCTTATTCATCTCTTTTGCGATCTTGGGATAAATATCTTTTGTGACATAGATCTCATCCATTGGAATATTCTCTGTGAACATCAGTCGCTCTGCTTCACAGATCGCATAGGCAAATGTAAGGATGTCTCCGGTTCCTGGTCCAATGATTTCGTGAATTATACGGCTTTCTTTGATAATCTGCATCATACCTAATACTCCTTTGATAAGTTAGTAGCTTTAGCATATGACAGATTTTCCCATTTTTGACACTGTGCGACAAATTTCGACAAAAAGATTTCTTTATAGATATTCGTTAACGATTTTTGAGTTGTACTTTTGTTAGAAATGATGCATACTAAGGGGGAAGGGAGGAAGAAGTATGTTCCATGAGGAGAAAGCGGTTGAGTTGTTTTTGAGTGGTTGTAATTGTTCACAGTCAGTATTTTGTGCCTTTACAGATAAGACAGGCCTTGAGGAAAGCTTTGCAAGGCGGATGGCGTCCCCGTTTGGAGGCGGAATGGGACGTCTTCGGGAGGTGTGCGGAGCAGTGACTGGTATGTTGATGGTATTAGGTATTCTGTATGGATATGATGATGTAGAAGATAAAGCGTTAAAAAAAGAGCTTTATGAGAGAGTGCAAGATATCACCAAACAGTTTGAGACAGAAAATGGTTCAATTATATGCAGAGAGCTGTTGGGGCTGCAGGAAAAGCACAGCAGTCCAACACCGCAGGATAGGACGCCGGAATATTACAAAACGCGTCCCTGTGCGGCGAAGGTTCAGAGTGCGGCGAGAATTTTGGAAAAATATCTTCAGGAGCTGGAACAAGAATCTGATATTACAGGAGAAGAATCGTCTTCTTCCAATTGAATTTTAGTTCCCAGCGACATAAAAGTAAAAATGGCATTGGCGAGCAACACTTGATTCTGGTCTTTGACGGTAATTTCATAGACCAGAATTTTTTTGCCGTGTTTTATTTCTTTTGCTTCTCCGTAGAGATGGGTAGTATTTAATCCGGCCCTCAGATAATGGATATGACTGTCCACCGTGGTGACATTATAACCGTAGGAGGATGCTGCGGCGCCACAGGTGACATCGGCGATTGTGAACAGGCAACCGCCATGGACAGAACCGATGGGGTTATAATGTTTCACTGTGATCGGCATCTCAGATCGGGCGTAGCCTTCTTTGATTTCCGTGACACGAAGACCAATATAGTTGGCGAAAGCGTTGTGTTTGTTTCGATACAGCAAAATTTTTTCGTAATTCATCGAGCAGTCTCCTTTATTTTTAAAAATGAAACTTCTTTATCATCTCTTCTTTGAATTCTCTGCTTTTGCGCCAGATCAGATCCAGTAAGAACAGAAAACAAAATCCCACACAGAGAATCGTCGGAAGAAAGATATGCACTATTTTTGACAAGGCCAGAGCGGTCGGAAGCAGGGCGCCATAGACGGAAGCCATGATCAGGTAGATGAGATATTCCCGCGGAGGATGTTTCCTCACTCGGATAATCGCAAGCATTGTCACGAGAATCACAATAGAGGTAATTGGCAGGACAAAATCTACAGACCATCTATGCCAGCCGGTTTCTACATCCCATACAATACAGCCAAGTGTGATGATCAGTAGTTGCCACATAGCATTTTTCAGAAGGTTATGCCTTTTTAAGAATCCGATCATGAATGTCAGCCACATACTGGCGACTCCTCCTGTAATCCATATGGAGACTTGCAGAAGGCTATCCGAGAGATAATCCATTCCCAAGGAAATCAGTGCCGTAATCATGCAGAAATACGTGAATCCCTTTAAAACATTTCTTTCTGGAAATCTTTCTTCTACATTTTCCGGATAATCCGGCTCAAGTAACTCTGAAATCACATGTTGTTTTTTCAAAATGTTCATAAAGTTTTGTTTTATTTTTGTGCTGTCATAGCGGGAAGTGAAACCAAAATAGATCAGATCTTGAAAGGAGCACATACACAATTCCATTTTTGGCGTACTGGTGTAAACTCCAAATCTTTGAATATAAGGTGCATATTCCTCTGCTACTTCAACGGCGCCCATATTTGAGAAAATTGCAGTGGTGTCCCAAGAAGAGGTCTTTGCTCCTGCATTGATACAGATGTTTTTTAGTTCCAATGGTGCGAATCGAAGAATAGGATTTACCTCCAAAGCCATGTATTCATTCATGCGCTGAGCCATTTTTTCTTTCGTCAGTTTCGATAAAAAGTCTTTCTTGACATGTTCTAATACATCGTCAAAAGAGTCGTTTCCTTCTCCAAATTTATAGCCCGGTTCAATAAAATTGAAAAAATTCAGCATGGATTCGGAAGGGAAAAATTTTCTGAGATTGACGGGAACCATCATAACCACTGGTTTCATTTCCTGAAAATGGGACATTTCTTCATGAATCGCGCAAAGAAACACCGTTGTCACAAAAACAGTCATCGAAACTCCAAGTTCCCGACATCTGCGCTGAAGCGCTTCCAGTGGAACTTCAAGTTCTGTGATTTGAAGATTTCCCAGTTCTTTATTCGGTCTGCGGATCTGATAAGCTTTTGTTTTCTTTCGCTTTTGTCGCTTAAAATCCTTTGTATAATACTGTGCAAAACTATCTCTTTCGTGTTCGACGGAGTGTCCCTTTTCCTTTGTATGGGAATCATGGGACAATGTGTCCTTCGGATGAACAAGCGATAAATATATCTGAACCAATTCTCTCACGAATTCTGCCGCGCCAGTACCGTCTGTCAATGCATGATAAACCTCGAAATTGATTCGATTATGATGATAGGTCACTTCGAACAACAAATCTTTCTTATCACGGACATATAGATTACTGCAGGGCTCTTTGTATTCCGGGCATACCACAGGGCGCAGGTCACTTTTCTCCAGATAATGCCAGAACAGGCCTTTGCGCATCACCGACAAGAACATAGGATACTTTAACAACAGCTTGTCCAATGCTTGTTGGAGCTTTTCTTCCTGAATTTCTTCCTTCAGTTCACAGTAAAATCGGAATACCCGGGTGTCTTTGCGGTTACTCATCGCTGGAAATAGTTTGGCCGCATTATCCAGTTTTCGCCAGTATGATCGACTTGCGTGGGTCATTTCGTTACCTCCCTCAAGAAGCGATTGATGTAGGAAAAGCTCTCCTGCACATGAGGATTCTTGATTCCCAATGCGAAATACCCGTGAAGTGCATCTTTGATGCGATGGATTTCCACAAAATTTCCGGCCTCCTGGAGCCGTTTTCCATAAGCTTCCCCTTCATCTCTGAGCGGATCTAGTTCTGCGGTCAAGATTAATGTTCGGGGCTGATGATGCAGATCGTCGGCAAGAATCGGAGCAAAATATGGATTCTTTTTGTCTTCTTCTTTGCTCGCATATAAATTAATGTAATCTATTAATTTTCCTGTGGTCAGCAGATATTCTTTGCCATTTTCATGGACGGAAGGAAAGGGAGAAGTTTCCGAATAGTCGCTGTTTGTTGCCGGATAGATCAGTATCTGGTGCGGGGGCATAAAATCTCCTCGGTCTCTTGCCATCAATGATAATGCTGCCGCCAGGTTACCTCCTGCGCTGTCGCCGATCAAAGTGATCTTTTTCGGATCTGTATTGAGAATAAACTGGTTCGTGAAAATTGCTTTTGCGACGGCATAACAGTCCTCGAGGCCGATGGGGAAGGGATGTTCCGGGGCTAAACGATAATCCACGGAGACTACAATATGATTGGTTGCGTTTGCCATTCTCGCGCAGACGCGTTCGTAGTTATCCACACTTTCTGTCACCCAGCCACCGCCGTGAATAAATAGCAATACGCGATGATCACCGGGGACTGCTGCCTGGAATGCTTTTTCATCCGGAAAAAAAATCCGAGTTGGCACTTCATAGTTATCGTTATCATTAAATATTTTATAGTCTATTTTTCGATAGAAAATCCGCATCGGGTCCAGGCGTTTTAAATCGGCCAGATGCCTGGATGCCTCCACTTCAATTCCGTCAAAAGACAGTGCTTTTAAAATTCTTCTTGCCGCTTTATTGATTGGCATAATAAATCTCCTTGCAATATCAGATGAATTAAATAATTTTATTTTATCACAGAAATACAAAGTAGGACAGTCCCCCAATTATAATTTCTGCTCTTTTGATAGGCTCTTTTCTAGTTATCTTGCATATTTACTGAATATATGATACATTTCTAATGGGGAGAAGCGCGCTAATGTGCGGAGACCAGGAGGGATAATGTGTTTGGAAAAAGATGTACATTATGTGGCGGAAAATTAAATGGAAATGTCTGTACAGAATGTGGGTTGGATAACAGCAAAAGTGATGCGATGTATCGTGGGTTACAAAATAGCAGTAGCTGTGATAAGGAAGCTCTGACACATGTTCATGATGAGGAAAAGCCGTTACCCGAAGCCCCCGAAGCGATGCAAGGGGAAGCGAGGATGCCGGATGGATTGGGGACGACGGGATACAGTTATAGAACTTCACAATCTTCGGAGGGCACCGTGGATGTTCGCCCATACCGGCAAAGTAAGAGAGGGAAAACACGGAACGTGCAAAAGATGCCGGCTCGAAATGTTGTAGCAGTGATTGCGACAGTGATTGGTATTCTGGGAGCGATTGCTGGTTTGGTCCCATTTGTCGTGCAGGAGGTGTCCTCATTCTTTTCGTCGGATGTGGAGAGTGCGGATCAGGACGGCAGGTATGATTACGTGAATTATGAATTGGAGGATACTGGGGAAAGCTGGAATGAGAAACTGAGTGTTGGAGAATATAAGGTGGGTGTGCACATACCGGAAGGAACGTATACGGTGACGATTTCGGAAGGCTCCGGTGTTTTGCAGGTGAATGACATAGCCAATGGGATTTATCTTTGGCAACAGTTTGCCGTAGATACGGAAGAGATCGAAGAGTCTGTAGTAGAAATGCAGGATGTTCGGCTTTATGAAGGTGCGATTGTAGAAGTTGGAGATAGGCCTTTGGAATTTACCACAGAAAATGCACAGTCAGAACTGTCCTATATCGAAAATCCCTTGACAGAGGAAGTAATGCTACCGCCCGATCAAAGTATGATAGCGGGTGTGGATTTCCCGGAGGGTGTATATGATGTGCTGGGACTCGGAGAGTGGGGATATCTTGAGATCGAAGTTCCACTGGAGCGAGGGGAAGATTATCCCCCGTATTCGATCGGTACAGTGTGGATGGACACTCTGGATACTGGGGAGACTGATTTTGAAAATTTGGTACTCCCTGCAGGAGTCAAGGTGACGGCGCTTGGGTTCGATGAGAATGAAGGTGTGTTGTTGATTCCAAGTGAAATGATTGGTTCTACGGATTATGAGGCATACTATTTGGAACAGAATGGATGGTAGAGAAAGGATAATTAATATGGGAAACATAATTTCGGATGAGACGATTGAATATGTCGGAATTCTGGCGAAACTGGAGTTATCCGGCGAAGAAAAAGAAGCGGCGAAGAACGATATGGAGAAAATGCTGGATTATATCGACACGTTGAACGAACTGGATACGACTGGAATTGAGCCAATGTCCCACGTATTGCCGGTGCACAATGTATTCCGGGAAGACGTTGTGACAAACGGCAATGAGAGAGAGGCGACTCTTGCAAATGCGCCGGCGCGCACAGAAGATAGTTTTGAGGTTCCGAAGACGATTGGATAGAGAGGTGGAAGGCAAAATGGAGATATTGAGTCTGACAGCCGTGGAGCTGGGGAAGAAAATACAACAAAAAGAGATTTCCGTGATGGAAGCGGCGGATGCGGTTCTGGATAGGATAGAAGCAGTGGAGCCAGTCATCAACAGTTATGTTACGGTGGAGCGCGATGAAGTGCGTAAAAATGCGGAGGAAGTGCAGAAGCAGATTTTGTCAGGAGAGTTATCCGGACCTCTTGCCGGGGTTCCGGTTGCGATCAAAGACAATATGTGTATTCAGGATCATCTGACTACCTGTAGTTCCAAGATTTTATATAACTTTAAACCGACGTTTACATCGGAGGCTGTATTGAATCTGGAGAAAGCCGGGGCCGTGGTGATTGGAAAAACAAACATGGATGAATTTGCCATGGGGAGCACGACGGAAACGTCGTATTTTGGTCCAACGAAGAATCCACATCATGTTGGACATGTTCCAGGTGGATCTTCCGGTGGTTCCTGTGCGGCGGTGGCGGCGCAGGAGTGCTTTTATGCGTTGGGGTCGGATACCGGCGGTTCGATTCGTCAGCCGAGCTCGTTTTGTGGTGTAGTGGGACTGAAACCGACTTATGGCACGGTTTCCAGATATGGATTGGTCGCCTACGGTTCTTCTCTGGATCAAATCGGGCCGATCACGAAAGATGTGACGGACTGTGCGGTGATACTGGAGGCAATTGCTTCTCACGATTCAAAGGACAGTACTTCGGTAAAAAGGGAGGACTATACATTTACCGGCGCATTGAAAAATGATGTAAAAGGACTTCGCATTGGGATTCCGAGAGATTATTTTCAGGAAGGTTTGGACCAGGAAGTAAAGAGTACGATTCTGGGTGCGGCAAAGATATTGGAGGAGCAAGGTGCCATTCTGGAAGAATTTGATCTGAGTTTGGTGCAGTACGCGATACCGGCATATTATGTGATTGCTTCCGCAGAAGCCAGCTCGAACCTGGAGCGGTTTGACGGTGTGAAGTACGGCTATCGGACGGAATCGTACGAGGGCCTTCATAACATGTATAAGAAGACCAGGTCCGAAGGATTTGGAGCAGAAGTAAAGCGAAGAATTATGTTGGGTTCTTTCGTGCTAAGTTCTGGTTATTACGATGCATATTATCTGAAAGCGTTGCGTACAAAGGCTCTGATCAAGCAGGCTTTCGATCAAGCATTTGAGAGATACGACGTCATTCTGGGGCCAGCGGCACCGACGACCGCGCCGGAATTGGGAAAGAGTCTGAGTGATCCGATGAAAATGTATCTGGGAGATATCTATACGATTTCGGTCAATCTTGCCGGTTTGCCTGGAATGTCTGTTCCGGTCGGAAAGGACAGCAGAGGGCTTCCAATCGGGATGCAGTTGATTGGCAATAGTTTCCAGGAAAAGACGTTGATTCGCACTGCTTATACGTATGAGTGCGCGACAGAAAAGAAATATGAAGTCCCTGCAAAGTTGGCGGTGGAAAACGGAAAGGAGGCGTAGGGAGATGGCGAAACAATATGAGACTGTGATCGGTCTGGAAGTGCATGTAGAGTTAGCGACGAAGACAAAAATCTTTTGCGGATGCAGTACCGAGTTCGGCGGGGCGCCAAATACCCATACGTGTCCGGTCTGTACCGGTATGCCGGGCTCTCTGCCGGTTCTGAATAAGCAGGTGGTGGAATATGCTATGGCGATTGGTCTTGCGGCGAATTGTAAGATTACGCAGACCTGTAAATTCGACCGAAAGAATTATTTTTATCCGGATAATCCGCAAAACTATCAGATTTCACAGTTGTATCTGCCGATTGCGCGGGACGGGTATGTGGAAATAGAAGTGGACGGTACGAAAAAGAAAATCGGAATCCATGAGATGCATATGGAGGAAGATGCGGGAAAACTCGTGCATGATGAATGGGAAGATATTTCTTATGTCGATTTTAACCGGAGCGGCGTACCGCTGGTGGAGATTGTATCGGAACCGGATATGCGTTCTGCAGAGGAGGTGATTGCTTATCTGGAGAAGCTGCGGCTCATGATACAGTATCTTGGGGCGTCCGACTGCAAACTTCAGGAAGGGTCGATGCGCGCGGATGTGAATCTCTCGGTTCGGGAGATGGGGCAGACCGAATTTGGGACCCGTACGGAGATGAAGAACCTGAATTCTTTCAAGGCGATTGCCCGGGCGATCGAGGGAGAGCGCGAACGACAGATCGATCTTCTGGAAGCGGGAGAACCGGTGATTCAGGAAACGCGGCGTTGGGATGATACGAAAGAAAGGTCTTATGCGATGCGCTCCAAAGAAGACGCACAGGACTATCGGTATTTCCCGGAGCCGGATCTTGTGCCGATTGTGATCAGTGATGAGTGGATCGCGCAGATCCGTGACAAACAGCCAGAATTTCGGACGGAAAAGTTGGAGCGATATAAGACAGAATTTGAAATCCCACAATATGACGCGGAAATCATCACCAATTCCAAAAAGATGGCAGATATTTTTGAGGCAACCACAGCCATCTGTCAGAAGCCGAAAAAAGTGTCTAATTGGCTGATGGTAGAGACGATGCGGCTTTTGAAAGAACAGGGAATGGAGCCGGAAGAGTTGTCCTTCTCGCCGGAGAATCTTGCCAGTCTGATTGAGTTGGCAGACGAGGGGACCATCAATAATTCGGTGGCAAAAGAGGTATTTGAGAAAATCTTCCTGAAAGATATTGACCCGAAACGTTATGTGGAGGAGCATGGATTGAAGTCGGTGAGCGATCAGGGCGCGTTGCAGGAGGTTCTACAGAAAGTGGTCGCAGAAAATCCGCAGGCGGTGTCTGATTATCAGGGGGGAAAAGAGAAAGCCCTGGGAGCGCTTGTGGGTCAGACTATGAAAGCCATGAAAGGAAAGGCAAATCCCGGAGTGGTGAATAAAATGTTAAGGGAGATGTTGGGAGCAAAGTAATAGAAAATTAGAAGCAACGATTTATTTTATGAGGTGTAGCAGTATGAAATCTTTTAAAACAATAATTAGTATTGTGTTGGCAGCAGCGCTTCTTTTGAGTGAGGCGGTACTCCCGGTCTATGCCGGAGAGACGGATTCCGATAATACTACATCTATGTCAATAGAAGAGCCGAGAGAAGAGATGATGGTTTCGGAGACCGAAGTTTCGCAGGTGGAAGATGCGGAAGAAAGTGAGATAGAAAATCCGGTTTCGGAAGTGGAAGAGACAGAGAACGAAGAAACGGTGAATGAAGTCCCGGATAATGTTGAGCCAGAAGTTCTTTCGGAAGAGAATGTTTTGGACAGCATAGTTTACGATGTTGATTCTGGGGAGGTAACGCAGGCAGTAGAGCCATTGAGTTATACTGTGGAGTTTCCGACAGATCCAAAATGTGGAGAGGAGTTAACGTTTACCGTACATGGCAAAGGCGGTAGTGGAAAGTATAAGTATAGATTTAAGTCAATTGACATGTATGATGGCTCTGAAAATTATCCTATCATTGATTTTAGTAGAACAGAACAGTTTCCTCTTCAAGATGAGAATGAATTGAAAGTTACGTTCTGCGCTTCAGGAACTTATTACATTAAGGTTCAAGTAAGTGACGCAAATACCAATAATTATGTTCAGACAATAGGTACCGGCTATAAGTTTGTGATTAACGACCCTCAGTATCCGTCTGTAGACCAAATTGTTAATAGTCTTGCCAATCAATGTGAGCAAAAGTGTTCGACAGACTTCGAGAAGGCTGTATGGATGCATGATTGGCTTATTGACCATGCGGAATATGATCACTCTCTTCTGTATTGTTCGGCGGAAGGTGTACTTGCCAGAGGCACGGGAACCTGTGAGTCGTATCATCGGGCATATGTGATGCTTTTGAATCGGGTTGGGATTCAGACGGGACGAATTACTGGAAATGGTCATGTCTGGACGGCAGTTAAAATGGACGGAAAATGGTATCAGGTTGATACGACCTGGGATGATACAGGATGGGCGCCGAAAGGATCATATTATGAACATGCATATTTTGGTCTCACTGACGAATTGATGGGAATGGTGCATTCGGATCACAAAGGGGCTGTGCCGGGATACGAGTCAAATTCACTGGAAAATAATTACTTTATCAAAACAGGAAAGATATCTCAGTGGTCTGATCCGTTTGTGAATTCGGTGAAGCAGAATTTATCGGCAGGTAAAACAGAATTTACACTTCCGGTGACAGACAGTATGCCTCCAGACTACAAAAATGTTATTTATAATCTTGTGGCGTATCAACTATCGACACAGGACTGGAGTGGAAAGAAAATATCAGCGTCCTACAAAGATGATATCATAACAGTAAAGACAGATGCTCCTGTGAAAAACGAATTGTTATCTCTGCGCATCACACCTCCGACAAAGAGAACCTATCAGAAAGGGGATAAAGTAGATACCACCGGTTTGGCAGTGACGGCAGTTTATACAAATGGAACAAAAACATTGAACAGGAATGAGTATCAACTCAGTGGATTTGACACCAATACAATTGGGAATCGGACGGCTACCGTGACTTATGGTGGAAAAAAGGTAACGTTTACTTATACCGTGCAGAAAAAACCTGAGACTGGTGGCAGTACTGGAGGAAATACTGGTGGTAGCACCGGAGGAAATACTGGTGGAGGAACTGGGGGCAATACCGGAGGAAGTACGGGTGGTAACACTGGTGGCACTACACAGCCTGAGAAGCCGAAACCTGTCAATATCTTTTATCGCACTCATGTTCAATCTTTTGGTTGGCAGGAGTTTACAGGAAACGGTGCCATGAGTGGCACCAGTGGAAAGGCGAAACGTCTGGAAGGAATCGAGATCAAATTGGAAACGGCAGCGGATCTCGGTATTCAATACACGACGCACTGTCAGACCTATGGATGGCTCCCATGGTCTTCTAACGGCGGAATGAATGGAACCACCGGCGAGGCAAAACGTCTGGAAGCAATTAAGATCCAGTTGACAGGGAGAGATAAGGATAAATATGATGTATACTATCGGGTGCATGCACAGACCTATGGTTGGTTGAACTGGGCAAAGAATGGAGCGGCTTCAGGAACAGCGGGTTATGGAAAACGTCTGGAGGGAATTCAGATTATCGTAGTTCAAAAAGGCGCGAATTTTGACCGGAATATGCAAGGAATCGTCTCCGGCGTAAATCAGTGCTTTATTGCGGCGGACGGAAAGGAACCGACTGTCGGCGGTGCGGGAACACCGAACACGATGTATCGCACTCACGTGCAGAGTTACGGTTGGCAAGGCTGGAAGTATAATGGACAGATGAGTGGAACCAGCGGTCAGGCAAAGCGACTGGAGGGAATTGAACTTCAGGTGACAAATCTTCCTTATAGCGGGGGAATCGAGTACCGCACGCATATACAGTCGATTGGTTGGCAGGGCTGGAAAGCAAACGGTGTGATGAGTGGAACCAGTGGTGAGGCGAAACGTCTGGAGGCAATCGAGATAAAGCTGACTGGCATGATGGCGCAAAAGTATGACGTATACTATCGAGTGCATGCACAGAGAATTGGTTGGATGGGCTGGGCAAAGAATGGAGAAGCGTCCGGAACGGCCGGATATGCGTATCGTCTGGAAGGAATCGAAATCAGATTGGTTCCAAAAGGCTCTCCAGCGCCTGGAAGTACCGATCATGCGTTTCAGAGCAGATAGTAGGTAATTGCGAAACTTTAAACTGTGAGAATATTCTGACAATATATTCCGTTCAAATCCAACTGCGCCGAACATTTCATCAAGCCCAATAAAACAGAAGGCAGTCGGGGAGCGACCCTCCCGCCTTCTATGGTCTTGATTCCATGGCGCAAAATGGATTTTCACAGAACATATTGTCAGAATATTCAGCAAGTTTATTGATTTCGCAATTGCCAAAGAGCAGATAGCAATAAAGGGAACGCGCCACCATGCATGGCAGTTCCCTTTTTTGAGCAATATGAGAGAAGTGTTCAGACAAGTCCTTCTAGGTCAGGATGATAGTGTGTCTTTTAGTATGACGTCACCGTCGTGCAGTGCCTGGTAGACGATGCCTTTTTCTTCGCAAAACTCCACGGCTCTGCTGGCAGCTTCCGTTTCCTTGTGATCGGACTGAAAATGCGGAATGACGGCATTTTCCAGAAAACCGATTCCCTCGTAGATCGGTGGATGGCCGCTGTCGTAGGGGTCAATCTCCGGCTCGTCCATAATAGAGATGGCGGTCATATCTTTGCACAGGCAACAGATTCCCGCGCTGTATCCGATGTACAAGTAGTCTGAGCTTTTAGCAAACTCCAACAATAGTTCATCGAATCCACTGAGCTTCATGGCTTTTCGCAGTACAAAAGTGTTTCCGCCGATGACATAAAACGCATGAATTTCCTGTAAAAAGGAACGCAACTCCTCCTTCTTTCCGAAATAATTTCTCAGATCCAGGGGGATGATTTCAAATCCCAGAGCGGCCAACTCGTCAGCGTCTTTTTGGATACTGGTGGTTTTATGTTCCCCCTCCGGCGACATATCTCTGGCATTGGCGATAAAAGCGGCTTTTTTATTTTTACTGTTTTCAAGCCATTTTTTCAATTCCTGTTCTTGATTCCCTATTTTAGATGAAGATAGATACAATTTCATATTTTAAGCCTCCTTTATAATAAACGTAGATATGTAATTGCAAAATGCTAAGCTGTATCTGTAAAAAATATAACATATTTTGAAAAATGAGACAAGGATGCCAAAAAAGTAATCATAATAGCCAGAATTAAATCTTTAAAACGCTCATTTTATATATTTTTTAGAAATACTTCACAAATTTATTAGCACTCGCTTTAAAAGAGTGCTAAATTTCTATTGACTTTTAAAATCTGTCGTATTAGAATATCTTTTAAATGAAAGGAGTGTTGACGATGCAGGCGAAAAGAGGGAATTTGTCGATTGATAGCGAGAATATATTTCCAATTATAAAGAAATGGGTGTATTCCGACCATGATATTTTTTTCAGAGAGATGATTTCCAATTGTTGTGATGCGATTACAAAGTTGAAAAAACTGGATTTGATGGGAGAATATGAACTCCCGGAAGATTATAAACAAAAGATTGACGTGGTGGTCAATCCAGAAGAAAAAACGTTGAAATTTATTGATAACGGTGTTGGTATGACGGCGGATGAAGTCATCGAATATATTACGCAGATCGCCTTTTCCGGTGCGACCCAGTTCCTGGAAAAATATAAAGATAAAACGACGGAAGACGATATGATCGGTCATTTTGGTCTGGGATTCTATTCTGCATTTATGGTGGCGGACGAAGTGCATATTGATTCTCTGTCCTACCAGGAAGGTGCATCCCCAGTACATTGGGTAAGTGACGGTGGTATTGAGTATGAGATTCAGGACGGGAATAAGGAATCCGTTGGTACGGAGATCACGCTATTCTTAAATGAAGATAGTTTGGAATTTGCAAATGAATACCGTGCGCGGGAAGTGCTTGAGAAGTATTGTTCTTTCATGCCGTTTGAAATTTTCCTGACGAAGGAAAATGCGGAGCCAGAATATGAGACAATCTCTGAGGACGAGTTGCTGGAGACAGATGAGGTTGTGGAGCATATTGAGGAGGAGGCAGAAGAGGGAAAAGAGCCGGAGAAGAAGGTCAAGATTGTGAAACGTCCGGTTTCTCTGAGCGATACGGCGCCGCTTTGGACGAAACATCCAAACGATTGTACGGATGAGGAATATCTGGAATTTTATCGGAAAGTATTTATGGATTACAAAGAACCATTGTTCTGGATTCATTTGAATATGGATTATCCATTTAATATGAAAGGAATTCTATACTTCCCGAAGATTAATATGGAGTATGATTCGATTGAGGGAACAATCAAGCTGTATAACAATCAGGTATTTATTGCAGATAATATCAAAGAAGTCATCCCGGAATTTTTGATGCTTCTCAAAGGGGTCATTGATTGCCCGGATCTGCCGCTGAACGTGTCCAGAAGTGCGCTGCAGAACGATGGATTTGTCAATAAGATTGCAGATTATATTTCCAGAAAAGTTGCGGATAAGCTGAACGGCATGTACAAAACGGATAAGGAAAATTATGAGAAATATTGGGATGATATCAGTCCATTCCTGAAGTTTGGTTGTCTGAAAGATGAGAAATTTGCAGATAAGATCAAAGATTCTCTGCTTTTTAAGAACCTAGAACACAAGTATCTGACACTTGAGGAGTGCATTGAGGAAAACGGCGGTTCTGTGGTATCTCCGAAAGAAGAGTCGGAAGTGGAAGTTGTGGATTCTGCAGACGATGCGGAGAAAGAGACGGAGAACGACGTAGAAGAGATCAAAACGACGATTTACTATGTGACGGATGAACAGCAGCAGAGTCAGTATATAAAAATGTTCAAAGAACAAGGTCAGGATGCTGTGATCTTTACACATAATATTGATTCTGCGTTTATTACGTTTCTGGAGCAGCGCAATCCGAATGTGCGTTTCCAGAGAATTGATGCCGACGTCAATGAATCTCTGAAAGAAGAAGTGGCGGAAGAAGAGCAGGAGGCTTTCAAGAAGAATTCCGACAGTCTGATTGAGATTTTCCGCAAAGCTCTGAATAATGATAAATTAGATGTCAAGGTTGAAAAACTCAAAGATGAAAGCATTGCATCTATGGCAATTCTGTCAGAGCAGTCCCGACGGATGGAAGAGATGATGAAGATGTACGGTATGGGGCAGATGGACAGCGCTGCGCTTGGGAGCAATGCGACGCTCATCTTGAACGCAAATCATCCGTTGGTACAATTTGTGGTGGAACATAAGAGAAGCAAGAATGTAACAATGATCTGCAAACAACTTTACGATCTGGCGATGCTTGCGCACAAACCGTTGAGTCCAGAGGAAATGACAGCTTTTGTACAGCGCAGCAATGAGATAATGATGCTGCTCACGAAATAAGCTCAAACGCGATATCGTGGCGATCTAGGAATTTCTGCACCATAGAATCCCAGACCTGTTCCAGACTTTTGTCCAAGGTGAACAGGTTCAGGGAAACGCCGGTGATGCATTGCAAATGCTCTCCGTCATAGCGGAAATTCAGATATAGACCCTGCACGTCTTGTGAGGTGAGGCTGAGATCATTTTGTGTGAGAAGTCGCTGTATATTGTTTGGGGACAGGCTGAAAATCAGTTTCATCCGCAGAGGGGTTCGGCGCCCTTTGATCAGAGAAAAACAGAATTCTCGGATATTTTTCCAGGAAGAATATTCGGGAATTTCTTCATGTTCCGGTAAATCTTCCGAGGAGAAGAATTCGGGATGAAAACGGCCGTCTATGGAAAATGTGGCATAGGTGACGATCTCCCCCTCCAGAAATAGAAAGGAGTCGAAGGTGTTGGAAAGAAGAAGTTGTGCCATGCATTCTTTGACGTTCGTAAATTGAATTGCGATCATATAAGACCTCCGGATAAATCGTATTTTTGTAAAATCAGTATAGCAGATCTTTGGATGAAATGCACGCGACAGTCACTTTTCCTTAAGAAAACAATGTGATATACTAATTACAAATCTGCTGTTTTTAGGCTATAATGAATCATAGACTGTGTTTGGAAAATTGGAGTTTTGTTATGAAGATGGATAGACAGAAGTTGATATTGACGGTGATGGGGGCGATCGTAATATTGCTGTCGTTAACGGCGCTGTTTGGAGGGATACAAAGACTCGCGACGGGAAAGGTGGATACGAGTCAGGGGATGGAAGTGATCCGGGAAAAGGAGACCGCGGATATTCAGGAGATCGAGCGAAAAATTGCAAGATTGGAAAATGCGGGAAATACAAAAGATACCGAGGAGAGTGTCGAGGATGCAAAAGACGCTGCAGATCAGGAAAAGGAGGAAAGTCAGGACAGGCTGCCCAAAGAACTTTTTGGACAGAGCATCGTGATGGGAGATTCCATCGCGGCGGGGTTGATTAGATATGATGTTCTGAATCCTTCGAATGTTATCGCTCAATCTGGCGCTTCGATCACAGAGGCCAAAAAGCAGATGGATACTGTGGTAGAATGGAATCCGCAAGTACTCTTCCTGGAATTTGGTCTCAACGATCTCAAAAAAGAGAATCAAGATGTAGAGGCATTTAAAGAGGAATATGAATCGTTTTTATTGGAGCTTCAATCACAACTTCCGAATGTCCGGGTTTTTGTCAATGGAATTTTCCCGGTATTGTCGTCGGCAAAAGAGAAGGAACCGGCATATGCTTTGATTGAGGAATATAATGAAGCACTCCAGGAGATCTGCGAGGAGTTTCGAATTACCTACATTGATAATGAGGAACTTCCTTCCGAGAGAGATTACGCGGAAGACGGCGTGCATTTTAATATGGATTTCTATCCGGTATGGTTGAATCAGATGGCGGAGGTGGCGGCGTTATGACGAGAACCAACGAAGAAGTTCGGCAGAGGGCAGCGCAGAAGCGTAGAGATTCGTCGAGGCAGAGACCTAAGCATTCATCGGGGAAGAGACGTAGGAATTCATCGGAGATGGAACAGATGGCAACCTTGGAGAGAGAGTCCTCTCCCAGGAGAAAAAGCAGAAAGGCTAGGCGGGCACAATTGCAGCCTGGAATACGTAAAATTCAGGTTTTAAGGTATATCTTTTGTGGTTTGATTCTAGTTTATGTTGGTTTTACTTTTTTATTTGCTGGAGGGAGTACCAAGACGTTTGATGAAGTTGCTGAAAGCATAGAAATTGCGGTTGAAGCAGATCATCTGGAGCGGCTGGATTCCAGGGAGTTGAAACGGTTGTATGGGCTGAATAGCGCTGATTATGATGGGGCAATCGTTTATGCATCTACATCGGGAATGTCTGCAGAAGAAGTGCTGCTCATAAAAGTAAAGTTTCCAGATCAAATGAGTGAAGTGGAAGATGCGGTTCAGGCGTATCTGGAGAACAGACGGCGTGATTTTGAAGAATATGCCTTGGAGCAAGCGCGGCTTGTTACAGATCGAGCCTACTGCATTCGAGGAGATTTTCTGTTTGTGGCGGTTTCGAAACATGCGGAGCAATACCGGAGTGTATTTCTAAAGAGTCTGTAAATGAAAGGATTACACAATGCTTTTCAATAGTTTTACGTTCTTGTTTTTATTTTTACCAGTTACATTGCTGGTTTATTATATAGTACCTGTACAGTTTAAAAATGGAATATTATTTTTATGTAGTTTGCTTTTTTACGCGTGGGGGAAACCAATCTATGTCATTCTTCTGCTTCTGGTGAGTGTATTCAATTATATTTGTGGCCGAGAAATCGAAGAAAAGCAAAAATCCCCTGTACTTGCAAAAAAGTGCATGGTCATGGCGGTTACAGTGAACTTGGCATTGCTTGTGTTCTTTAAGTATCTGGCGCCTTTGGTAGAAGGGATGGAAGCAGTATTCTCTGTAAACATGCATTTTCGGGAATTGAAAGTTCCGATTGGGATTTCTGTTTATGTGCTTCAGGCAATTGGATATCTCGTAGATATTTATCGGGGGAAAATAAAAGCGCAGCGGCGTTTGTGGGATTTTGCGCTGTATCTTTCCATGTTTCCGCAAATGTGCTCCGGTTTGATTGTGCGTTATTCTGATCTGGATTGGCAGATACGGGAACGGAATTTTAATTTGACTCGTTTTGGGGACGGCGTGATGTACTTTATACGGGGATTGGCCAAGACAGTATTGATTGCAAATACTGTAGGAGATGCATTTGAACAGATTATGATGGCGGAACCGGAAATGCTTTCTATGATGACAGGATGGTTGGGATGTATGCTGTTTGGATTCCGAATCTATTTTGATCTCAGTGGATATGCCGATATGGCAATCGGGTTGGGGCAAATGTTTGGATTCCGATTGCGAAAGAACTTTGAGTATCCATATACAGCGCAGAGTATCGCCGAATTTTGGAGACGGTGGCATCTTTCCTTGACTGCATGGTTTCAGGAGTACGTATATGCGCCATTGGGCGGTGATGAGAATGGAACAGCGCAGACGGTACAGAATGTGCTGATCGTATGGGGATTGATTGGTTTTTGGTATGGGGCGTCCTGGCATTTTCTGGCATGGGGACTCTATTTTGGGGTACTATTACTGTTAGAACGATATGTATGGAAGGATGCTTTGCTGAAGTTGTCTTCGATTTTCAGAAGAATCTATGCGATGGCTTTGATTTTTATTGGTTGGATTTTTTTCTTCAGTCCGGATATGGGATATGCTATGAGATATTTGGGAACAATATTTGGGATCGGCGCATCCGGATTGTTGGATCATCAGACGATATATCTGATTCTCACCAACTGGGGAGCTATTTTACTTGCGGTTGTGAGTAGTGGGACTTTGGGCTATGAACTTTTACAAAGAATGATGTATAATATGCGAAAACAAACGGTACGTCCTGTGGTCGCTTGTGTCGTATATGGTATTTTGTTTTTGTTGACGATAGCTTTTTTGGAACTGGATATGTTTACCCCGTTTTTCTATTTATGATACGGATGGCGATGTGATGAAGAAACGAAAAAATGCAAAAATGCAAAATTTAGTGGCGGGAATATTTCTTGTGTTGCTTGCAATATTTTTTCTTGGAAACTTATTGAAGCCGACAAAAGGATATTCGGAACAGGAGAATCGGAGTTTGGCCGGACGTCCGCAACTGACCTGGACTTCTGTTGTAAGCGGTATGTTCGCAGAGCAGTATGAAAAATACCAGTCGGATCAATTGATTGGAAGAAATCTTTGGCGAGATCTGGCAGTGAATTTGAGAATACTTACCGGTTCAAACAAAGAAAACGGTATATTTTATGGGCGACAGAATCAACTTTTGGAGGAGATTCGTAAACCGGATGAAGAAAGTTTTCAGGCGAATCTGGAAGCAATTCAGGATTTTGCAGGACGGCATAAAGAGCTGCCCATGAGTATACTCATCGTGCCGGATGCGGCGGGTGCCTTTCCGGAAAGATTGCCGGCTTTTGCAGAGACAGAGAATCAGATGATGATTTTGAAGCGGATACAGCGGGAACTGGAGGAAACAGTAACCTGGATTGATGTCAGTGAGGTGTTCGCGGAGCATGCGGAGGAAAAACTATACTATCAGACGGACAGTCATTGGACTTCCTTGGGTGCGTATTATGGCTTTCAGGCATCCGGCGAGGCGCTGGGTATCGAGCAGGAGAATATGACGAATTTTGTTCCGTATCCTGTGACGGCGCAGTTTAATGGAACACTCTCTGCACGAAGCGGATATGCGAAAGATATTCAGGAAGAGATTACCATTTATATTCCTGGAGGGAAAGACATTGAAGTTGTTGTAAATTATGTGGACAAACAGGAAAAACGCACCTCTATCTATCAGTCAGATGCGTTGGAAGGCCGGGACAAATATCAAGTGTTTTTGGGAGGAAATGATTCTCTGGTAGATATCAGGACGACCTCTGACAGCGACAGGAGGCTTTTGATTTTTAAAGATTCTTCGGCCAACTGTTTTGTACAGTTTTTGATTCCCTATTTTCGAGAGATTGTTCTGGTAGATCCCAGGTATTATGCAGGCGATATAGAAGAATTGTTAGATATGTACCATGTGACAGACGGGTTGTTCTTATACCGAGGAAATATATTTTCCAGGGATAATCAGTTGAGTGGAGTGTTGACGAGTGAGTAATCGAATCAGACAGGAATTTGAGCAGAAAAAAGAAGCGGTGAGACTGAACAAATATTTGAGCGAGTCCGGTGTTTGTTCCAGAAGGGAAGCTGACCGACTGATTGAAAGTGGGCGCGTTACTGTAGATGGAATGCGTGCCGAAATGGGAATGCGGGTAGTGCCTGGAAAACAGGAGATTCGGCTGGGTAGAAAAATAGTGTCCAGAAAGGATGAGATGGTGGTGTTGGCCGTGAACAAGCCGGCGGGAATCGTCTGTACAGAAGAACGCAGAGAGAGGAACAGCATCATACGTTTTTTGGATTATCCGATACGCATTACTTACGCAGGAAGGCTGGATAAAGAGTCCACCGGGTTGCTTCTGATGACGAATAATGGAGATTTGATCAATCAGATGATGCGCGCCAGAAATCATCATGAGAAAGAATATAAGGTGACGGTGAATCAGGAGATCACAGAAGAGTTTCTAAAGAAAATGGCAGCGGGGGTTCCGATACTGGACACGATTACTCGTCCTTGCGAAGTGTATTCGATTGGCAAGTATACCTTTGGGATCGTTCTGACACAGGGATTGAATCGTCAGATTCGGCGGATGTGTGAAGCGCTGGGATATCAGGTGACACGTTTGAAGCGAATTCGGATTATGAATATTCAATTGGGAAGTCTGGGGGAAGGCGAGTACCGAGTTTTGACAGATGAGGAGCTGGATGAACTTTATGATATGCTGCAAAGATCTTAGTATCCTGAAAGAAATGGCGGCAAAAAATCAATAGATTTTTGAGAGAAACAGGAGACGGATATGAACAAAAAAAAGAGAATGTTTGAATTAGTGGATCTTCTGAATCGTGCGAGGCGGGCCTATGAACAGAACGATACGGAAATCATGAGTAATTTTGAATACGATAAATTGTATGACGAATTGGCGGCCTTGGAAGCAGAATTGGGAATAACGCTCTCCAATAGTCCGACGGCGAATGTGGGGTATGAGGTACTGAGCGATCTGCCGAAGGAGCGCCATGAACGTCCGATGTTGTCCCTGGATAAGACGAAGGAGGTAGAACGACTCAAAGAATTTCTGGGAGAACAGAAGGCTGTGATATCTTGGAAGCTGGATGGGTTGACGATTGTACTGACCTATCGAAATGGAGACCTTGTCAAGGCAGTCACCCGGGGAAACGGAGAAGTTGGTGAAGTCATCACAAACAATGCCAGAGTATTTCGAAATGTCCCCCTGAAGATTCCGTTTCTGGGAGAGTTGATCTTAAGAGGCGAGGCTGTCATTGGTTATAAAGAGTTTGAGCGAATCAATTCGGAGATTGAGGATGTGGATGCGAGGTATAAAAATCCAAGAAATTTATGCAGCGGTTCTGTGCGTCAGTTGAATAATGAAATCACGGCACAGCGCAATGTGAGGTTTTTTGCATTTTCTCTGGTGCATGCCGAAGGCGTGGATTTTGAGAATTCCCGCATGTGTCAGTTTGCCTGGTTGAAAGAACAAGGATTCGATGTTGTGGAACATTATCTGACTGACAAGGAGACAATCGAAGAGCGTATCGCCTATTTTTCCGAAAAAATCAAGGAAAATGATTTCCCTTCGGATGGGCTTGTCCTGACATATGAAGACATTGCGTATGGACAGTCACTCGGGAGAACGGCGAAATTTCCAAGAGATTCCTTTGCGTTCAAGTGGATGGATGAAGTTCGGGAGACAACGTTGACGGAGATTGAGTGGAGCCCCTCCAGAACTGGGTTGATCAATCCCGTGGCGATCTTTGAACCGGTAGAACTGGAGGGGACAACGGTCAGCCGGGCCAGTGTGCACAATATCAGTATTATGGAAGAACTGGAGCTGGGAATCGGCGATGAGATACAGGTGTATAAAGCCAATATGATTATTCCGCAGATTGCAAAGAATCTGACGAGAAGTGGCGTCAAAGATATACCGGAATATTGTCCAGTTTGTGGCGGCAAAACCGAGATCTCGGTCGTAAATAATTCAAAGTCGCTATTTTGTACGAATCCGAAATGCCAGGCGAAACAGATCAAGTCTTTTGCTCTTTTTGTCAGCCGGGACGCTTTGAATATCGACGGGTTGTCGGAAGCAACGCTGGAGAAATTTATTGCGCGCGGGTTTGTGCGTCGGTTTGATGATATTTTTCATCTGGACCGGTATGAGGAAGAGATCAAAGCGATGGAAGGTTTTGGAGAAAAATCTTACGTGAATTTGCAGGAGAGTATTGCGGCGGCACGGACCACCACACTTCCACGACTTTTATACGGATTGGGTATTTCCAACATCGGATTGTCCAATGCGAAAGTCATCTGCAAAGCATTTGACTATGATGTGGAGCGAATGTTGGATGCATCGGAGGAAGAGTTAGATGAGATTCCCGGGGTTGGCGGAGTCATCGCATCAGCATACGTGTCTTATTTCAAAGATCCGGAAAATGTTTCAGAATTAAAAAGACTATTCAATGAATTAAATATTCCGAAAGAGGAAATAAATAAAAAAGAACTCATTCTTGCGGGTATGAATTTTGTGATTACGGGCAGTGTTCGGCATTTTACAAATCGCAACGAGCTGAAGAGTTTGATCGAGAGCAAGGGGGGAAAAGTGACTGGAAGTGTAACATCAAAAACAAAGTATTTAATTAACAACGATACTACCAGCACGTCATCGAAGAATAAAAAAGCGAATGAGTTGGGAATCCCTATTATTTCTGAGGAAGATTTTTTGCAAATGTTATCCTGAGTGTGTTAAAATAAGGGCTGACAAAGCTCAAAAACAAGGAGGTATGTTTTATGTTGAAGTTGACAACGAGTAATTTTGTACAGGAAGTTGAGAATTCAGAAATGCCGGTACTGGTAGATTTTTGGGCAGAATGGTGTGGTCCTTGTAAACAGTTTGCACCGATTTTGGAAGAATTGGAACAGGAGTATGCCGATAAGTTAAAAATGGGAAAAGTAAATGTAGATGAAGAGCAGGAGCTTGCCATCCAGTTTCGCGTAATGGGAATTCCCACATTGGTATTGTTGAAAGATGGGAAAAAGATTGCAAGTTCGACAGGAGTGTTGTCGAAAGCAGAGTTGGATGCGTGGGTGAAAGAACATTTAAAATAGTCCGTAAGGAGGATGCAAATGTCAGATAAAGATGTGAAAACAGAGGAAGAAAATATGGTTTCGGATCCGTCGGATTCTACGGATGAATATGAAAAAGTATGCATTATGTGTCACCGGCCAGAAAGTAAAGCCGGCAAGATGATAGATTTGCCGAATAATCTGACGATCTGTCATGAGTGTATGCAAAAAAGCATGGATACCATGATGAAGGGGTCATTTGATTACAGCAAACTGATGAATATACCGGGAGTGCAGATTTTAAATATGACGGATTTGGAAAATATGGTTCCAAAGCAACAGAAGATAAAAAAGAAAAAAGAGGGAGAAAGAGTAAAGCCGGCGTTTGATATTCAAAATATTCCGGCTCCGCATAAAATCAAAGCACAGCTGGACGAATATGTTGTGGGACAGGATTATGCGAAGAAAGCGGTATCAGTTGCGGTTTACAATCATTACAAGAGAGTTGCTACGGATACGATGGATGACATTGAGATCGAGAAATCGAATATGTTGATGATTGGGCCAACCGGTTCCGGGAAGACCTATCTGGTAAAAACACTCGCACGGCTCTTGGATGTACCGCTTGCGATTACAGACGCCACGTCTTTGACCGAGGCGGGATACATAGGAGACGACATCGAAAGTGTCGTTTCAAAACTTCTGGCAGCGGCGGATAACGACGTGGAGAGAGCGGAACAGGGAATCATTTTCATAGATGAAATTGATAAAATTGCCAAAAAGCGAAATGCCAATCAACGGGATGTCAGTGGGGAGTCTGTGCAGCAGGGAATGTTGAAACTTTTGGAAGGGAGCAATGTGGAGGTTCCGGTCGGAGCAAACAGCAAGAATGCAATGGTGCCTCTGACGACGGTGAATACAAAAAATATTTTGTTTATCTGTGGTGGGGCATTTCCAGAATTGGAGGATATCATCAAGGAACGATTAAGAAAACGTTCTTCCATTGGATTTGAAGCGGAACTGAAGGATAAATATGACCATGACAAAGATTTGCTTTCAAAGGTTACGGTGGAAGATCTGCGTAATTTTGGGATGATTCCGGAATTTCTGGGACGGCTTCCGATCATCTTTTCCTTAAAAGGGCTGAATGAAGAGATGCTTGTCAAAATCCTAAAAGAACCTCGCAATGCGATTTTGAAGCAATACCAAAAGCTTCTGGCGTTGGATGAGGTACAGTTGACTTTTGAGGAGGATGCACTGCATGCGATTGCAGAAAAGGCAATGGAGAAGGATACAGGTGCCCGTGCATTGCGTGCAATTATCGAGGAATTTATGTTGGATATCATGTATGAGATTCCAAAGGATGATTCCATCGGGCAGGTGGCGATAACGCGCGCTTATATCGAAGGAACAGGAGGGCCTGTGATTTCTTTGCGGGGACAGGCGCCGAGACAAATTGCACAGTCTTGAAAATGATTTGAAATATTTTTACTATTTCTTTTTCAACTTTTGTTTGCATAGAATATAGGTAAAAATATGGAAGAAGGTATGATATGCCCTCGGATGGATTGTGTAAAGAAAGAATTCTATCAGAAGAATATATGGATTTTATTATTGCAGAGGGGAGAGAGATTCCCATTGCCAATGCGGATCCCAACTTGTTGTGTAAACAGGAAATAGGGTTTGGTTATGAGTGTGTTTATCTGCCTCGGACGTTGGCGGAGCCGATTACAATGGAGCGGTATTCTTATAATGAGATGCCGCTCTGTTATACATTCCTTGGAATGGAGGCGCTGAATCAAGCGGGGATTTTTGCAATTCAGAATTACCCGACCCTTCAATTGAAGGGAGAAGGTGTGATGATTGGTTTCATCGACAGTGGGATTGATTATATGAATCCAATATTTCGTAATGAGGACGGTACGACACGGATCGCCGGAATCTGGGATCAAACTGTGCAGTCAGGGAACGCTCCCGAAGGATTTTGTTATGGAAGCGCCTATACGCAGGAGCAGATTAATGAAGCACTGCAGTCCGATCAGCCGCAGGAGGTGGTTCCCAGTATTGATGAAATTGGGCATGGGACCTATATGGCGAGTGTTGCCTGTGGAGGGGAAGATGTCTCGAATCAGTTTCTTGGTGCAGCGCCAAAAGCAACAATCGGAGTGGTAAAATTAAAGCCAGCCAAACAATATTTGAAAGAGTTTTATTTTATTAGAGAAGATGCAAACTGTTTTCAGGAAAATGATATTATGCTTGGGATGCGCTATCTACATTTATTGGCGGAACAGAAAGGCCTTCCTCTTGTGTATTGTCTTGCGTTGGGTTCGAACATGGGTGGACATTCGGGAAGTACGCCGTTTCCAAGCTTGATTCAACAGTATGCGAATACAATAAATCGCATTGCTGTAACGGGGGTTGGAAATGAGGCCAATCAAAGACATCATTTTTTAGGAAAAATCCAACAAGCGGGGGAGACACAGAATGTTGATATTCGAGTTGGTGCAGATTGTATCGGATTTGCAATGGAGCTGTGGACGAACATTCCGAATGTGCTGTCTATTGCGATCGTATCTCCGTCCGGCGAATCGACAAATATGATTTCTCTGCGCGGGGGGATGCATACGGAGTTCCATTTTCTGCTGGATCGTACAACGGTATTTTTGGACTATCGTTTTGCAACAGATCGAACCACATCAGAATTGATTGCGCTCCGGTTTCAAGAACCGACTCCGGGAATTTGGCAACTTCAGGTTCAGGGAAACCAGGTGTCGGATGGTGTCTTCAATATCTGGCTTCCGGTTACGGAGTTTTTGACCAGTGAGGTGCATTTTCTGGAATCAAACCCATACACTACAATTACTACGCCTGGGGAAGTCGAGGAATCCATCACGGCTGCATATTATGATGGCGTCAATCAGAGTATCGGCATTAGCTCCGGACGTGGATTTACGAGAAATAACCGAATCAAGCCGGACTTTGCCGCGCCTGGCGTTAATGTTCTGGGAGTGCTCCCAGGAAATAAATTTGTTAGCCGTACTGGATCAAGCGCTGCGACGGGAATTGCTGCAGGAGCAGTAACATTACTCATGGAATGGGTGATTTATCAGCAGATGAATCCGGTGGCGACTGTGCAGGGACTGAAAAGTCTGTTGATTTTAGGGGCACAGCGGAAAGACGGAGAGGAGTATCCCTCCCGTGAATGGGGGTATGGCACGCTGGATCTGTACAATGTGTTTGATCGGATACGACGTTTTTAGTAGAAATTTAGAATATCTTTATATTATTATTAGCAGAAAGGCCTTGATTCCGGAAATAGACCGGGCGTATAATACCAGTATATATTTGGTAACTATATTATTTATTCAGTACAATATGTACGGAAAGTGAAAGGAGCGACTGAAACAAATGAGAGATTTTCTGGAAGATTTAGGGAAGAAGATAGGTGAAACTGCTGAATCATTTACGAATAAAGCTGGCGAAGTGGTGGAGGTGCAGAGGATCCGCAGCCAGATCCGTGCTTTAGATCGGAATAATGAAAGAGACTTTCACGATATCGGTCGTATGGTTTATGATAAATATAAAGATGGAGAGGCGATTGATACCGAGATAGTCTGTATCTGTGAAGAGATTGAGAAGAGAGAAGCGACAGTTGAGGAAATGGAACAGATGATTGCGGATGTCAAAGGAGACTCCAGCTGTCCAGAATGTCAGAAGCCGGTAGGAAAGGGAATGTCTTTCTGTCCGAACTGTGGAGCAAAAATAGAAGAGGCAAAAGAGGTTGTGGAAGATATTGTGGATGAGGTGAAAGATACTGTAAAAGATGTGGAGGAAGCAGCGGCAGAGACAGCAGAGGAAGTGAAAGATGCAGTCGAGGAGAAAATTGAAGATGTAAAAGAAGCAGCAAAAGAAACTGTAGAAGATATTAAGGACGCTGTAGAAGAATGATGCTGTTCTTGATTTTGGGAATTGTGCCGGTTCTGATTTTGGCCGATATGCTGATGAAGAATTACGTGGAGGATCATTATTCTTTTGGAGAGCAGCATAAAATCTGTAATGACAGAGTGATTCTCCGAAAAGTTCATAATCGGGGAATGTGCATGAATGCCTTTGAGAAGTATCCGGATCAAGTGCGTATCGTATCACTGGTGGCGGCGTGTTTTCTGACCATTTATCAGTTGATCTGTCTGGTATGGCAACGGAAGCGTTATGTGAAGAATACCGGACTTGCTTTGATGTTGGCAGGTGCGTGGAGTAATACGATTGATCGGTGTCTGCGGCATCATGTGGTAGATTATATCGGCGTAGAAACGAAATGGAAACATCTGAAGAGAATCACGTTTAACCTGGGAGATCTATTTATCTTTTTAGGAGCGGTATTCATTTGGTTGTCATCGTTTCATAGAAAAAAATAGTGAAACAAAAGCATGCTTTAACCGCTTTTATGAAAATGGGGATTGTCGATCTATCTGACAATCCCCGATTTCTTATAAAAATTCTCGAATCTGTTCTAGAATAATTTGCATTAGCTTTGTGCGGGCCTCCACGCTTGCCCAGGCAATATGAGGAGTAATCAAAAGTCTACGACTGTCCTTTATTCGAAATAAAGGGTTATCCGCCGCCATCGGTTCTATGTCCAGTACGTCGAGACCAGCGGCAGCGATTTCGTGATGCTCTAGGGCGTCTGCCAGGTCAGCTTCCACGATGATGGGGCCTCTTCCGAGGTTCAGCAGAATAGCGCTAGATTTCATCTGGTGCAGGGCATTGGCGTCGATCAGATGCTCGGTGTAACGATTCAGAGGAGCATGGATCGAAAGAATGTCGGAACAGGACAGAATTGTGGACCAGTCTGTCTGGGTATATCCTTTCTGCGCGGGAGCGCCGGAAGCGGAGTAGTAGATGACATTTACTCCGAATGCGGTGGCAAGATCTGCCACACGTCGGCCGATAGCGCCAAGCCCGATAATGCCCCAAGTCATACAGGACAGTTGATGAAACTGTTCTTGAAAATGTGTGAAAATCGTATCGTTGATATAGTTTCCATTCTTTACATAGTCGTCGTAGTAGCGAAGTTTTTCCAGAAGAAAGAATAACATGGCAAAGGTATGCTGTGTGACAGATTCTGTAGAATACCCAGCAACATTGCGCCAAGCGATGCCCCGTCTATCTAGATACGCTTTATCTAGATTGTTTGTGCCGGTAGCGGTCACGCAGATCAATTTTAAGTTTTGTGCCTGTCCGATGGTCTGCTCATTGATCTGTACCTTGTTGATGACCAGGACATCGGCAGTCTTTGTTCGTTGCGGGACTTCTTCCTGTGTTGTAAAATCATAGGTAATCACTTCTCCAAGGGTTTGAAAACCAGTCAGATCAATATCATCTCCAATCGTCTTAGCATCCAGGAATACGATTTGCATAGTGAGCCTCCTTTGCATCGCTGTAGAGAGCATTTTCTTTCTATTATTGGTGCAAGAAACACGAAAGTCAATGAAAAAATGGAGCATCTGCATAAAATATGTGATAGAATAGATGGAAAAGAAAAAATAAAAATGAAACAAAAGAAAGGGGATTCTTATGATTCAGGATATTGAACCACATGTATATCGCAATGAATATATGCCAATACCTCCGAAGCCGGACAGTTATGTGCTTTACTATAAGGGGGCAAATACTCTGCTCCATCGTACGGAAGAGGGAATCGAGTTTCCAAGATTTCGGGATCTGGAACCGATGAACCCAAAGATATATGAAGACTATACATACTTATTTTCGATTGATCAGGAACCTTATTACCTGATTGAACAGATTCCAAAAGAGCAGATTCCTTCTGGGTTTATGATGGAACATAAAGAAGTGTTCCGGGAACTGGACCCGCAGTATAAGGCGTTTGCAGGGATTACAGGTTATCAGTTGTATCGGTGGTATCGAAGTAACCATTTCTGTGGAAAATGTGGAGCGGTGATGCGCAAAGATGAGAAGGAAAGGATGATGTACTGCGACAAGTGTCGCAATATGGTGTATCCGAAACTCTCGCCGGCCGTGATTGTCGGGATCACAGATGGAAATCGACTTCTGATGTCTCAATATGCAGGCCGAGAATTCAAGAAGTATGCATTGATTGCTGGGTTTGCTGAGATCGGAGAGTCACTCGAGGATACGGTGCGCAGAGAAGTGATGGAGGAAGTTGGACTGCATGTAAAGAATATTCGTTATTATAAGAGTCAACCGTGGTCTTTTACGGATTCACTGTTGATGGGCTTTTACTGTGATCTGGATGGTGATGATCGGATCACATTGGAAGAAGATGAACTCTCACTCGCGAAATGGATTGAGAGGGAAGATATTCCGACCAAACCGTCCCGGGCAAGTCTGACGAATGAAATGATTATGCGATTTAAGAACGGGTTGGAGTAGTAAAATGTGAAAAATTGGGAAGAATAGGGGAAAATAGGAGTAAAGAATAGCAGAGTGAGGTTGAGCGGGTGAAGACAAAGAAGTGGGCGAGACTGGGATATGATCTTTTGGTGGACGTGGCGGGAGGAATATTGGTCGGAATAGGTATCTATAATTTTGCGGCAAATGCTGGTTTTCCTCTTGCGGGCGTTTCTGGGATTTCTCTGATTTTTTACCGTCTGTTTGGGATTCCAATCGGTTTGATGACAATGTGTCTAAATATTCCGATAGCGATTGTCTGTTATAAAATGCTGGGAAGAACGTTTTTTCTTCGTTCTGTAAAAACATTGATCATCACATCGTTGATTATGGATCATATTGTGCCTTTATTTCCTGTCTACACAGGCGAGCGAATTCTTGCAGCGGTATGTACCGGTGTATTTTCAGGAGTGGGATACGCGCTTATTTTTATGAACGGGACTTCCACAGGAGGGATGGATTTTGTAACATTGTCGGTCAGAAAGAAAAAGCCGCATTTGTCTCTGGGAAGGATTGTTTTTCTTTTTGACGTGGCGGTTGTCTGTCTAGGCGGGTTCATCTTTCAAGATATTGATGGGACCATTTATGGCATCATGATTGCCTATTTACTGACATTTATTATTGATAAAATGATGTATGGAATTAACGCCGGGAAAATGACATTGATCGTGACGGAGAAAGGCGGACAGATGGCGGAGATGATCGGTCAATATGGAAGGGGAGCCACCCTCATCAAAGCGGAGGGCAGTTATTCCAAACAGGCAAAAGAGGTAGTCATGTGCGCCTGCAATAACAAACAAATGTTTGAAATTAAAACGAAAGTTAAGCAAGTGGATCCGAGTGCATTTACGATTATTATGGAGTCCAATGAGGTGGTGGGCGAAGGATTCCGGGGAGCCTAGCTATTACAGAAAAAAAGAAACGGGTACCGCAAAATCATCGTGATAGATGATGGAGCGATACCCTTTTGTTTTAAAGGTTTCGATATCGGTTTATGCAGGCAAAAATTTCCTGTTTTCTGGGACTGGCGAGATTCGATTTTGCATAATCGCATTCCAGTAGAGCCGCCAGTCCTTTTTGTTGGATGAGATTTGACAATGTATTCACCACCTGTTGCAGGGTGCTTTTCCCATTGAACAGATGAGTTTCGGCGTACAGCAGACAATAAGCCAGCGCTGTGGTCTGTTCTGAATCCATCAACTGTTCCACATATCGAAGATCGACGGTGTCTCGATTGATGGAAAAGGCGTCTTTGCTGAGCGTTTTCAGTTTGATGCGTCCCCGGTCTGCCCCCAGGCGCGCCGGCTTCATGATGCGTGAAAAGGTCGGATTCTTCGCGGGAGCTTCGGGAAGCTTGATTTCCGGGAAATCTTTGGCGGCGTCTTTTGCGGAGCCGGTGATTTCGAGAGGGACGTATCGGTCCATCTGGATGATATGGTCGGCCATCTGGAAATAAGCTCCTGAACTTCCGGCTACAATCACAGAAGAAATTCCACAGGTTTCGTAGAGATATCGAACGCGCTCGATAAACGGAGTGATTGGTTCCTTGTCCCGATGTACGACCCTCTGCATCAGCTCGTCCCGAATCATAAAATTTGTAGCACTGGTGTCTTCGTCGATCAGGAAGGTATGTGTTCCGGCTTCCATGCTTTCTACAATGTTTGCCGCCTGAGATGTGCTTCCGCTTGCATCTTCCGTGGAAAAAGCGATGGTATCTTTACCATTTGGCAGGTCATTGATAAAAAGAGAAATGTCTGTATGATAGATGCTGCGTCCGTCCTCCGCGCGGATTTTCATGGCGGAATCTTCCGTAATCACGTACTCCCGGCCGTCCCCGGAAATGTGATTATACACGCCCGTCTCCAGCGCTTTCAGAAGTGTGGATTTTCCATGATATCCACCGCCGACAATCAAAGTGATGCCGTTTGGTATGCCGAGTCCTTGGATGGGTCCCCGGTTGGGCAGCTCCAAGGTGATTTCTATGGAAGAAGGCGATTGAAAAGGGATGGCGTTTCGCATCGGACGATGAGAGATACCGCTTTCTCTGGGCAAAATAGAACCATTTGCTATAAATGCGCAAAGATGCATCTTCGGAAGTTGTTCCCGAATATATTGCTGATCTTCTGCAAGCTGAATGACTTCCTGGATCTTCTTATGATTGAGCTTCGGATAATAGAAAGACGCATGAATGGCGTCTGGCAGAAAATCAAAAAGAATTCGGATCAATTCTCGGGAATTGATGGTACGTCCGTTAGCGGGAAATCCAATTTCCATGCAGATCTTGAGATCGCCATTTTGCGGTTGTATAGTACAGGCGGTGCGCTCCAGAATCTCTTGTCCGCAACGGCTGACAGAGATCAAACCGCTTTTTCCGGAACCTTTGGCTTTGAACGTATATGGCTCCAAAGCTCTGGAAAACTGACGCAGAAGATGATCTTGCAGGGCGATTCGCTTGTGTGGCTGGTTGTAGAGTGTTGCGGGGAGCCGATTTTGCTTTCCGGAAATGATTGCGCTGACCTTGGAGGGGGAGGCAAAGGGATCTCCTTGTACATGGTCGATCGACAGAATATAGTCCCCAAAAGAATATTCTCCACGGGTTCCTTTGTATGCGGGATAACCTTTATGATCAATACTATTTAAAAGTGTTCGTAAGTCGTTGGATGATTTCATAGAGCTCGTTCCTTTCTGAATTTTTTGTTGGTAATATGGTAAATCGTTTTAGAAAGACTGTCAAGATAAGTAAAATTTTTTTCTTGACAGACGGTATTCATCCTGCTATAATTTTTAACAATTGAACAAGAGATCTTCAGGGCAGGGTGCAATTCCCTACCGGCGGTAAAGCCCGCGAGCCGAAAGGCATGATCCGGTGAGATTCCGGGGCCGACAGTATAGTCTGGATGGAAGAAGATAATACGCTGTGTAATTGCGTACATAACACATGTATAGGTTGCTCTGAGATGGATTCCCATTTCAGAGTTTTTGTTTTATGAAGATTTGGAGAACTGGTGGAATCTGGTTCTTTGAATGACGTGTTTGAAGTGCGATAGGTTACAGAAAGGTAAAGCCCTGTGGAATTTGTCTGCAGGGCTTTTATTGATAAAGACGATAAAACAGGAGGCAAAGAAGGGATGACGGATAAAGAATATATGGAACGGGCGATTATGCTTGCGAAAAAGGGGGAGGGATGGACCAACCCGAATCCGATGGTGGGAGCGGTGATTGTGAAAAACGGCAGAATCATTGGAGAAGGGTTTCATGCAAAATGCGGAGAGCTACACGCGGAGCGCAATGCAATCGCTTCGCTTCAGGAATCTGCAGAGGGGGCGACGCTCTATGTGACATTGGAACCGTGTTGCCATTATGGGAGGACACCGCCTTGTACGGAAGCAATTCTGGAGCAGAAAATTACGCGGGTGGTGATTGGTTCCAGAGATCCGAACCCGAAAGTAGCCGGAAAGGGCGCTGAAATTTTGCGAAAAGCCGGTGTGCAGGTGGAAGAGGATTTTATGCGGGAAGCGTGCGATCGGCTGAATCCAGTCTTTTTCCATTACATAACGACGGGAACTCCCTATGTGGTCATGAAATATGCGATGACGGCGGACGGCAAGATCGCAACGAAAACGGGTGCTTCCAAATGGATCACGGATGTGAAAGCTAGGGAAGAAGTTCAGAGAATGCGCCATCGTTATATGGGGATTATGGCTGGGATTGGGACGGTACTGGCGGATGATCCGCTTTTGACGGTTCGGCTGGAAGGAAAGAAAAGTCCGGTGCGCATACTATGTGACAGTCATCTGAGAATTCCATTGAATAGTCAAATTTGTCAGACTGCAGGGACGTACCGAACAATTGTTGCCTGTGCAGAAGAAGATCCTCAAAAAGAAGCCACTCTGAAACAGATGGGAATTCAAGTGGTTCATGTTCCAGACGGACAGGGGGGAGTGGATTTGCGGGCATTGATGCAATTTCTGGGTGAATCCGGAGTGGATAGTATTCTTCTGGAAGGTGGTGGAACGTTGAACGACAGCGCATTGCGGGCTGGAATCGTACAGAAGGTCATGGCGTTTGTGGCTCCTAAGATCTTCGGAGGCGATATGGCGAAAACGCCGGTAGCAGGTGTGGGAGTGGAAGAACCCGCGGATGCTGTCATGTTGAGACTAAACCATATCCAACAATTTGGAAATGATCTGTTACTGGAATATGAAACGAGGTGAATCATTATGTTTACTGGAATTGTGGAAGAAATAGGAATCATAAAACGGATCACGCTGAATGGTTCTTCCGGACAGCTTGCGGTGCGGGCGGGAAAAGTATTGGAAGGGACCAAGGTCGGAGATAGTATTGCGGTAAATGGTATCTGCCTGACGGTGATTTCACTACAGGCGGACGGGTTTACAGCGGATGTGATGGCGGAGACGGTGCGCAGGAGCAGTTTGAAAAACTGCCGGATCGGGGACGCTGTGAATCTGGAACGTGCTATGGCTGCGGATGGTAGGTTTGGCGGTCACATGGTCTCAGGACATATCGACGGAACCGGGGTCATTTTGTCCTACAACAGAGAAGAAAATGCAGTCTGGGTGACGATAGGGGCTAATGCAGAAATACTGGAGCTGATCGTGGAGAAAGGTTCTGTTTGTATTGATGGAATCAGTTTGACCGTGGCGCAGGTGAATGAAAGTGCATTTCAGGTGTCCGTCATTCCTCATACGGGCGAGGAGACGACTCTTCTGAAGAAGAAGCTTGGAGACACGGTGAACCTGGAGAATGATGTCATAGGAAAATATGTCAGAAAGTTACTTGGCAGAGAAAAAAACCAGGGAGAGTCGGTGGTATCATCGAAACTTACGATGGATTTTTTAAAAGAATGCGGAATATGAGGAGGCAGAAGATGGATCAACAATATCATACAATTGAGGAAGCTTTGGAAGAATTACGGGCGGGAAAGATCATTCTGGTGACAGATGATCCGGACCGGGAAAATGAAGGGGATATGATTTGCGCCGCGGAATTTGCGACACAAGAAAATATTAATTTTATGGCGCGTCATGCCAGAGGTTTGATTTGTACGCCGATGAGTAAAGCGGTAGCAAATAAATTGGGACTGCCACAGATGGTGTCAGAAAATACCGACAATCACAGTACGGCGTTTACGGTGTCGATCGACCATGTGGATACCGACACGGGAATATCAGCCGCAGAGAGGGCATATACGATGATGAAGTGCGTTGCCGACGATACAAAGCCGGAACACCTGCGGCGTCCAGGGCACGTATTTCCATTGGTTTCCAGGGCCGGCGGCGTCCTGGTGCGAAATGGACATACGGAGGCGACGGTCGATCTGATGCGTCTGGCAGGACTAAAAGAGTGCGGGGTTTGCTGTGAAATTATGGAAGAAGACGGGACGATGATGCGTACCCCGAATCTTTGGAAGTTGGCCGAAAAACATCATTTGAAATTTATCACGATTCAAGATTTGCAGGACTATTGTAGACTCCATGAAAAGCATGTAGTTCAGGAAGCCTGCGCGAACATGCCGACAAAATACGGAGATTTCAAGATATATGGTTATGTCAATGATATTACTGGTGAACATCATGTGGCGTTGGTGAAAGGAGATATCGGCGATGGTGAAAATGTATTGTGCCGGGTGCATTCCGAATGTCTGACCGGAGATACCTTTGGGTCTGCGAGATGTGATTGCGGAGAACAGCTTAAGCAAGCAATGATACAAGTGGAAAACGAGGGTCGGGGAATTGTACTGTATATGAGACAGGAAGGCCGGGGGATCGGTCTGATCAATAAGTTGAAAGCCTATCAGCTACAGGAGCAGGGACTGGATACGGTGGAAGCAAACGTGAAACTCGGGTTTGCTCCGGACTTGCGGGAGTATTGGGTAGGCGCACAGATCCTATCCGATCTGGGTGTGAAATCGCTGCGGTTATTAACGAATAATCCGGATAAAGTATATGGGCTTGGCGGCTTCGGCCTGATGATTCGGGAACGGGTTCCGATTGAGATATCACCGCAAAAGCACGATATCATTTATCTGCGGACGAAGCAGGAAAAAATGGGGCATATTTTTAATAAGATACAACTATAAAATTTTAATAGACAATTGTGAAACATTAAGCTGTGAGAATATTCTGACCATATATTCCGTTCAAATCCAACTGCGCCAGACATTACATCAAGCCCAGCAGGACAGAAGACAGTCGGGGAGCGGCCCTCCTGTCTTCTATGGTCTTGATTCCATGGCGCAAAATGGATTTTCACAGAATATATGGTCAGAATATTCGGCAAGTTTATTGGTTTCGCAAACTAAAAAAATTAAAAAGAAGAGAGGAGAAAGAGCAATGAAAGAAATTCAGGTATTGGAAGGAAAAGTTGTAGCAAAGGAAGGATTGAAGGTTGGAATCGTTGCCGCCAGATTTAATGAGATTATTGTCAATAAATTGGTGGGCGGAGCCGTGGACGGGCTGGTTCGGCATGGTGTTGAGGAGGATAATATCACGGCAGCCTGGGTACCTGGGGCATTTGAGATACCGGTTGCAGCTGCTAAAATGGCCAAGTCTGGAAAATATGATGTGGTAATCTGTGTGGGTGCCGTGATTCGTGGCGATACTTCGCATTATGATTATGTCTGCAACGAGGCATCAAAAGGTATTGCACAGATAAGTCTATCAACGGGAGTGCCGGTGATGTTTGGAATTTTGACAACAGAGAATATTGAACAGGCGATTGCGCGCGCTGGAAGCAAAGCTGGAAACAAGGGTTATGACTGCGCGCTGGGCGCAATCGAAATGGTGAATCTGCTGGAACAGATGTAGAGTGAGTTGTTACGTTTCATATCGGAGCCAGTATACGTGATTGAATTTGAATAATTTTTAAGTAAAAGCAGATATCACAGGTGACTTAAATTCGTTGTGAGAATTGGCGAAAGGGATTGTAAGAATGTAAGACAGAGGATATAATAAGTATAAATGAAGGTGGTGATCAGATGGCAGTAGAAGAGATACAGCAAAATATCAAAAAAATCGAGCAGATTATAGATGATATGAATTTGTTTGATGATGATTTGATGTCTATGGTTTTTGATGCCAATATCTCTGCTACGGAGCTTCTGTTGAGAACTATCTTGAAACGGGACGATATTGCAGTAATAAGCGTTGTTGGACAACGAGAATTTCAAAGCCCTGTTGTGAGTGGCCGTGACATTCGTTTGGATATTTTAGCCAAAGATAGTACAGGAAAGTATTATAATATGGAAGTACAAAAGAAACCGGAGGGCGCACATGTGCGCCGTGCCAGGTTCAACAGTAGTATGATGGATTCCCGGATGTTGAAAGCAGGACAAGAATTTTCAGAACTTCGCGACTCATATATGATATTTATCACTCAGACAGATATATTCGGTTATGGGTTACCGATTTATACGGTAAAGCGTTACTTCGAGGAGATTAATATTCCATTTAATGATGGTTCTCATATTGTATATGTAAATGGCAGCTATAAGGGAGAAGATGCGATTGGCAAGTTAATGCACGATTTTAGTTGTAGAGATTCAAAGGATATGTATTATTCTGAACTGGCGAAGGGAATGAAACATTTTAAAAGAGGAAGAAGGAGGTAGGAAGATTATGGGTGAAGCGGTCGAAAAATATGCGGAAAAATATGCAGAAAATGTAAGGCCGAATAGCTTGCTCGATTCCATCAAAAAGATGATGACGAATTTGAAAATAGAGGCAGACCAGGCAATGAATGTACTTGAGGTGGACGACAGTGATCGAGCAATTCTGCAGAAACGATTATAAAATTACTCCAGCCCTTTACGGGCTGGAGTTTACTATGAAAGTCCTCCGCCGAATAGGTGGCATGAGTTCAGGGATGCCAAGTGTGCCTGCACAACTTTCATGTATGGTGGTTTGCCCATTGTTGGCGTATGCAGGTTTACTATAATTCACATTCAATCAATTCATACTCCCTGGTGCCATACCCGATAGCAGCGGCTGTCTCCACTGTGAGAATACCATTCTGAGATTCAATTCTTTGGATCAGATGATTTTTGCCCGGATCGTCGGATGCATATACAAGATCAAGACAAGCCTGATCAATGGCGATCGGGTCCAGAGATGCAAGGATACCGATATCTTTCATACATGGATCTTCTGCGTTTGCGCAGCAGTCGCAATCGACGGACATGTTCATCATGACGCTGACAAAAGCGAGTTTATCTTTGAAATGATTCACAACGGAACCGGCGGCGTCTGCCATAGCCATGAGGAAAGAGTCATGGTCGGAAGTCCAGAAGGCATCCGGATTGCCCACGCCGTGAATATTCGCCTTTCCATAGGAAGATGCCATGCCGATGGAAAGTTGTTTCAAAGCCCCGCCATAACCACCGGATGGATGTCCCTTAAAATGGGAAAGCACCAGCATGGAGTCGTATTTGTCGATGTTCTTGCCGACATAATTTTTCTTGAGTTTTGTTCCATCTGGAATGTCCAGTGCTTTGTCAGGTCCCTCTGCATCCAAAAGATCCACTTTGAATGCTTTTGTCCAACCATGTTTCTCCAAAGTCTTTAAATGTTTTTCTGTGGTGTTGCGCTCGCCTTCATAGGCTGTGTTACATTCCACTACGGTGCCTCCGACCGCTTCGATCACTGGTTTCCAAAGTTCTGGTCCGATGAAGTTCTGATTGCCGACTTCGCCTGAGTGCAGTTTAATTGCGATATTTCCCTCCAGCTCTTTGCCGAGCATACGATACATCTCTAATACCTTATCAGGCGTTATCGTTCTTGTAAAATAGACGGTTGATTTCATGATAGTTGTCCTCCCGGTAAAAAAATTTTTGCAAAAAGCAAATGTTTATGGTATCTGCATTTTATCATATCATTCGGAAATAGCAAAGATATTCTCGGAAGATAGTTCTTTAAATTGTTTGGTTTGTTTTCCCAAAAATTTCCAGAAAAATTTTATAATTGATGTAAGGATTCTTCTTGACTTTTTTATAAAATGCTGTAAGATAGTACATGGTACAATATTTGGTAAAAATAGAATCAAAAAGACACAATATATAGGAGGGGAAAGGGAGATGAATACTGAGATAACGTCCAATGTCATCAAACGAAACGGAGAGGAAGTGATCTTCGATCGGACGAAAATTATCAATGCGATTATGAAGGCGAATAAAGAGGTGACACCGATTTATCGTTTGAATGAGTATCAGATTGGGGCAATTGCAGATACAATTGCACAGAAAGCGGTGAATTCTTCCAGTGCAGTGAATGTGGAAGATATTCAGGATCTGGTTGAGACGGGAATCATGGAGATGCGTGGGTACGAGGTTGCGCAGAAATACGTGCGTTATCGTTATAAAAGAAAGATTTCCCGTAAGTCGAACACAACGGACAACAACATCTTGTCTTTGTTGGATCAGATCAACGAGAACGTAAAGCAGGAGAATTCAAACAAGAATCCGACGATTAATTCTACCCAGCGTGATTATATGGCCGGGGAGGTCAGCAAGGATCTCACGATGCGCGTGCTTCTGCCGGAGGATATTGTACGTGCGCATGAAGAGGGGATTATTCATTTCCATGATTCTGACTATTATGCGCAGAAGGAACACAACTGTGATTTGATCAATCTGGAGGATATGTTGCAGAACGGAACGGTGATCAGTGAAACTCTGATTGAGAAACCGCACAGCTTTTTTACAGCGTGCAACGTGACGACACAGATTGTTGCGCAGGTTGCAAGTAATCAATATGGCGGTCAGTCATTTTCTCTTGCACACTTGGCACCGTTTGTGGATGTCAGCAGACAGAAGTTGTACAAAAAAGTAGTGGAAGAAAGAACGGAATGCGGGGAGTCGTTGGATAAAGATATCATTGCAAGAGTGACGGAACGTCGCCTGCGCGATGAGATCAAAAGTGGAATTCAGACGATACAGTATCAGTTGATTACGTTGATGACCTGTAATGGGCAGGCGCCGTTTGTCACAATGTTTATGTATTTGGATGAGGTGCCGGAAGGACAGACGAGAGAGGATCTGGCGCTGATTATTGAGGAGGCCTTGCAGCAGAGGTATAAGGGTGTCAAGAACGAAAAGGGTGCATGGATCACGCCCGCGTTTCCGAAGTTGATCTATGTGTTGGATGAGGATAACATCACTAAGGGCTCCAAGTATTGGTATCTTACGGAGCTTGCTGCAAAGTGTACGGCGAAACGTATGGTGCCGGACTATATTTCGGCTAAAATGATGCGGGAATTGAAGCAGGGAAATGTATACACTTGTATGGGATGTCGATCTTTCCTGACAGTCGAGGATTCACAGCGCAACGCGGATGGAAGCCATAAATTTTACGGCAGATTTAATCAAGGAGTTGTCACGATCAACCTGGTGGATGTTGCATGTTCGGCAGAGGGGGATATGGAGAAGTTCTGGAAAATTCTTGACGAAAGGCTGGAACTTTGTCACAAAGCGCTTCGCTGCAGACATGAACGACTTCTGGGAACAATCTCGGATGTGGCGCCGATCTTGTGGCAGCATGGAGCTTTAGCAAGGCTGAAAAAGGGTGAGACGATCGACAAGCTGTTGTATAATGGTTACTCTACAATTTCTCTTGGGTATGCAGGTCTCTATGAAATGTGCGTGCGTATGTTAGGCAAGTCTCACACCGATCCGGAGGCGAGTCCGTTTGCATTGCAGGTGATGCAGCGTTTGAACGACAAATGTAAAGAATGGAAAACGACGGAAAATATCAGTTATTCCGTATATGGAACTCCGATGGAATCTACAACGTATCGCTTTGCAAAATGCCTGCAGAAGCGTTTTGGCATCATAAAAGGTGTGACGGATAAGAATTACATTACGAACAGTTATCATGTGCATGTATCGGAAGAAATCGACGCTTTCCATAAGCTGAAATTTGAATCCAATTTCCAGAAGCTTTCTCCGGGAGGAGCGATCAGCTATGTGGAAGTCCCCAACATGCAGAATAATATTCCGGCAGTTCTCACGGTGATGCAGTTTATTTACAACAATATTATGTATGCGGAGCTGAATACCAAGAGTGATTATTGCGAGTGCTGCGGGTTTGATGGAGAAATTTTAATCAAAGAAGACGAATCTGGAAAGTTGATCTGGGAATGTCCGAATTGTGGGAATAACGATCAGACAAAGATGAGTGTGGCGCGCAGAACCTGTGGTTATATCGGTACACAATTCTGGAATCAGGGTAGAACGCAGGAGATCAAAGACCGGGTGCTGCATCTCTGATTTAGGGAGAGTGCTGGAATGGTTACAAGGAGGATGCATTATGAATTATGGCACGATGAAATCTTATGATATTGCAAATGGACCCGGTGTGCGGGTGAGCCTCTTTGTATCCGGATGCCGCCATCACTGTAAAGGATGTTTTAACCCGGAAACCTGGGATTTCCAGTATGGACGGCCGTACACAGAAGAGACAGAGCGTGAATTGCTGGATGCGCTTGCACCGGACTATATCCAGGGTCTTACTCTTCTCGGTGGGGAGCCGTTCGAACCGGAAAATCAAAAGGAGCTTGTGAAGCTCCTTCGAAAGGTTCGGGAGACTTATCCGATGAAAGATATTTGGTGTTATACGGGATATCTTCACGATGTGGATTTGATACCGGGCGGAAACGTGTATACAGACGTGACAGAAGAAATGTTGTCCTATCTGAATGTTCTGGTGGATGGGGAGTTTGTCGAGGCGGAAAAAGATATCTCGTTGCCGTTTCGGGGGAGTAGGAATCAGAGGATTGTTCAGTTGAAGGGGTGATTGTGAATTTTTAAACTGTGAGAATATTCTGGCAAGTTTACTGGTTTCACGATGACCTTAAAAAATGTTAAAGGAAGAAAAGGAGCGGAGATTATGGGTGCAAAATTGGATTTGAATGAGTATCTGGGACGGGAAATCGCCTGCAACTGTGGACATGTTCATGTTACAACGGTGAAGAAGATTGATATTGATCAGGGTGCGACGCAGAGACTTCCGGGACATATTCGTGAGTTTGGTTATCAGCATGTCTTTCTGATTGCGGATAAAAATACCTGGGAAGCGGCGGGTAAATGTGCGGCGGAAGAATTAAAGAAGGCGGAGATTAACTGCGAAATACTGGTGCTGGATTACGAGGAACTGGTGCCAAATGAGCAGACGCTTGGCGAGATTTTGCTGGCTTATCCGAAGAACTCGGATTTGATTTTGGCAGTCGGTTCAGGTACGCTCAACGATATCTGTAAATTTGTCAGTTTCCAGATGGGAATCGACTATATTATTTTTGCCACGGCTCCTTCGATGGACGGTTTTGTCTCCACAGGTGCTGCGTTGATGGTGAATCACGTGAAGACGACCTATGATTCCCATGGACCGGTGGCAGTGATTGGAGATACGGATATTCTGGCGCAGGCGCCGATGAATATGATTACCGCGGGGCTGGGCGACACCCTTGGAAAATATACTTGCCTTCTGGACTGGAAGTTGGCCAATCTGATCAATGGAGAATATTATTGTGAAGATGTTGTGGAGATGGTACATGTGGCTCTGCAGACGGTGATGGAACAGAGCGATAAGATTGAGAAGCGAGATCCGGGAGCAGTCAAAGCGGTAACAGAGGCGTTGGTGCTTACCGGCATGGCCATGAGCTTTATCGGGAATTCCAGGCCGGCTTCTGGTTGTGAACATCATCTGTCCCACTATTGGGAAATGAAGTTTTTGATGGATGGTAAGAAGCCAATTCTCCATGGGACGAAAGTCGGAGTCGGGATGATCGTTGCACTGAAATTGTATCATATGCTGGCAGAAGAAGCGATTGATTTTGCATCTGCAAAGGCGAAAACATTTGACAAAGAAGCGTGGCTTGCCAAGATCAAGGCGTGCTATGCGCAAGCGGCTCCAGGCATCATTCAGTTGGAAGAGAAGTGTCATAAGAACGATATAGAAGAGCGGAATCGCAGACTGGAAGTAATGGAAGCAAACTGGCCAAAGATTCAGGAACTGATTCAGACACTGCTTCCACAGACGGAAGAGATGGAGAAGCTGTTACAGTCTCTGGACGCTCCGATCAATCCAGAACAGATTGGTGTGACTATGGAATTGGTGGAAAATGGTATTCAGATTGCCAAAGAAGTGCGTGATCGGTATACGTTGCTGCAAATGTTGTGGGATCTGGACCTTGCGGAAGAATACGCAAAACGGGCGGTCACTTATTTTACCAAAGAACAATAGACAAATTTGAGATTAGGACGCATCCTATTTGATCATTAGATGGTAATAAAATTGTTTACGGAAAGGGAATCCTTTCCGTAAATTTGTTTTCGCCCATTTTTATCTTCTTGCGGAAAACTCGCAGGGCAGGTATAATACTATAAGGCTACAAAATGTTTGGAAGAGGATGGATGCGTAATGGCGGTCAGATCAATGCCAGATCATGGAAATCCGATACAGGATATGAAATACAGTGCGGGCAATGTGAGCAATCTATTGTGGTATGTGGAAACCCGGGAGACGGCAAGACTTTTGCAAAAACGTACGATGGAGGAGACTTTGCATTTGGTGATGGAAGAGAATCTGTATCAGCAGAGGTCCAGGACAAGATTGCTTCGGGAATTCCAATGTATTCGAAAAAGACTGGAAGCTCTGCCGGAGTCGCTGGTCAAAAGCCTTCCGGAGATGGATATCAACACGTCGAAGCTAGTGGTTCTGATCGGAGCGATGGCAACCGATCGCTTATTATTTGAATTGCTGTACGAGGTGTATGGAGATCATCTTCGGCTTGGAATAGAAGCGCTGAGAAATACAGACATTCTTCTCTTTTTTCAGAGGAAGGCAGAGCAAAGCGCTGTGGTGGCGGGATGGTCGCAGTCTGCGATACAGAAATTGAAGCAGACGTACGTAAAATATATGTTGGAGGCTGGACTTATCAGCAATGTCGATAAATATACAAAGAGAATCCACAGGATCTATGTTTCACCGGAAGTCAAAAACATACTTTCCGATGAAGACATGGAGGTGTTTTTGTATGCGCTTACAGGAGAAAGATAATGGAATTTCAGGATAGACTGGATGCGATTTGGCGACGGATATCAGATCAGGGCTTTCTGGCAAACCGGGGCGTGGCGAATGAAGTGCGGTACTATGTGTTTGATTATGAACCGTGTGACGAACTGATTGTCCGGGAGAAAATCGCATTTTTGAAGAAGCAAAATATTCCGGATGCGGATGGATTTCGAATTGTGGAATATGATTTATATCAGATGGTCATAGATATTTTGGAAGAGAAGGGCTATCTGGAAAAATGTATCCGATTCGAGAAGACGAAGGGAAGAGATTATCTCTACAATGCAGTGTCAAAAATGTTACGGCTTACAAACGACAATAACTTGATTGTAAGTCGAATTGTGGAACAGACGCCGGATCGTGCCGTCGTGTTTTTGACAGGAGTCGGCAAGGCGTTTCCTTTTGTGAGGTCTCATAACATTTTGAATAACCTTCATCAGGTACTAGATCGAGTGCCAGTGATTTTATTTTATCCGGGGAGATGGAATGGGCAGAGTCTAAGTCTGTTCGGTACGATCCAGGATGGAAACTACTACAGAGCGTTTCCGCTGATTGTATAGGAGGTGGCTGCATGAAGATAAAAGAGTTGTTTTATAAACAGATTGACAGGGAAATCAAAGGAGTGATCAAAGTCGGACAGGACGATGCGGAGAATACCTGGCAGGAACTGGAGGAATATGTGGTCACTTCTGAGTTGGAACGGTATATGAATCGTTTCTTTGATGCATATAAGAGGGGACTCTATGGAAATACAGATCAGATGGGTGTCTGGATATCCGGCTTTTTTGGGAGTGGAAAATCGCATTTTCTGAAGATTCTCTCGTATTTGCTGGAAGACAAAAAAGTATTGGATGGACAGGGGGGTGAGAGAAGCGCCTCCAGCTTTTTTACCTCCACAACAAAAGTGGATGAGGAGAAATTAAAGCAGAAAATCCAGGAGATCAGCGCATTCAGTTCAGATGTGGATGTGATTTTGTTTAATATTGATTCCAAGAGTGGAGAAGATTCTAAACTGAATAAAGAAGCCATCAAAGACGTTTTCATGAAAGTATTCAATGATTATCTTGGTTTTTGCGGCTCGATTCCTTTTCTGGCTCAGTTTGAGCGAAAAATGGACATGGATGGAGATTATGACAGATTTCGGGAGAAATTCAGAGAAATCAATGGGACTTCCTGGGAAGAAGCCAGGGAGGATTTTTATTTTATCCAGGATGAAATTGTGGAGACGGTGGTTTCTCTTGGCATCATGAGTGAGAGTGAGGCCTGGAACTGGGCGGAAAACGCCCCGAGTTCTTACAGTGTGTCGTCGGATCAGTTTGCAGAGTATGTGAGAAAATATTGTGAGAGCAAGGGGGACAATCATCATATCTTGTTCCTGGTGGATGAGATCGGACAATACATAGCGGACGACAGTAAATTGATGCTGAATCTGCAGACGGTGACGGAGGATATCGGCATAGCCTGCCGTGGGAAGGTCTGGATTCTGGTGACAAGTCAGCAGGATATTGACTCCATCACGAAGACGATGCGGGAAGATTTTTCAAAGATACAGGGGCGCTTTGATACCAGAATCGCGCTGTCTTCTGCAAATGTAGATGAAGTGATTCGTCGACGTATTTTATATAAGAAAGAATCTGCGGCCAGCCTATTGAAAAAAGTGTATGCGCGGTATGAATCTGTGATCAAAAATATCATGACCTTCAGCGATGGAACACCGGAGATGCCTTTGTACAAAAATGCGGACGATTTTGCAGAAGTCTATCCTTTTATCCCTTATCAATTTAAGTTACTTGGCAGTGTATTGACAGCGATTCGGCAGTTCAGTTCCAGCGGAAAGCATCTGGCGGACGGTGAGCGTTCTATGTTGGCGTTGTTCAAGGAGGCGGCGCAAAACTATGAGAACGAAGAGGAAGAAATACTGATTCCTTTTCACGCTTTTTACAGCGCGCTGGACGACTTTATTGATCATACGCACCGTATCGTGATTACGCAGGCATCCAAAAATATGGGATTGCGTGCATTTGATGTAGAGCTTTTGAAAGTTTTGTTCATGATGAAACATGTGAATTATTTTAAATGCAATGTTGAGAATCTGACGACGTTAATGATATCCAAGATCACAGAGGATCGCCTGGCGCTTGGCAGGCAGGTGGAGGAGTCGCTTCGTGCGCTCTGTGATGAGATGTTGGTGCAGAAAAACGGGGATGAATATGTCTTTTTGACAAACGAAGAACAGGAAGCGGAAAATATTATCCGAAATATTTCCATTGATCCGGCGGAAACGGTAAACTATGTGGCACAACTTGCCTTTGAGGAAGTGATCGTGCTGCCGAACAATAAATATAAATATAACAATCGTTATCAGTTTACATTTCATCAAAAAATTGACGATCGGTTCTATCGAAACCACCCTTCCAATACCATCGGATTGCATCTGCTTACGGCTTACAGTGGTGAAAGCGATGATCTTGCATTGGGAATGCTTTCGGCTGCAGAGAAAAGTGTGGTGGTGAGATTATCGGACGATTACGCCTATCTTTCGGAAACGGAAGAAATGAAAAAAATCGAAAGTTTTTTGAACAAACCGGATCTGACCAATTTACTGGACTATGATGTGATTCGTGCGAATAAGCAGAAAGAGCGAAATGAACGCTCGAAAAGGGCCAGCGACTATGTGCGTATGGCGCTTGAGACTGCCGATTTCTATGTAAACGGGGAAAAGATTCTTTCGAAGACAAAAGATGTAACTGCCCGGGTGAACGAGGCGTTCGGGAAATTAGTTGCCAGCGAGTACAGTAAGTTGAAGGATATGGAAACGGAACCGGCTCAGTCGGATATTCTGGAAGTGTTGAAAAAGAATAAAACGCAGATGATTCTGGATTTGAGCGGCGTCAGAGAACCGGACCAGGACGCATTGCGGGAAATGCTGGGCGCAATTCAATATGCCGGAAAGACCGGAGCAAAATTTTCGATAAAACAGGCGTTGGATAAGTTTCGGTTGGCTCCTTATGGGTATCTGGAAGAGGATGTGGAGTATCTGATTGCTGTTTTGTACAAGAAGGGACAGATTTCTCTAAAAATGAACAGCGTTCTTTATAGTCCAGCCAATATTGCAGCCGAAGATATTTTTTCTTACCTGACAAAAAGAGAGTACCGTGAAAAAGTGCTTCTGGAGATCAAAGAAATGCCAAAATCCAGATGGATCAAAGCGGTCAAGGATGTCGTGAGAGATTTCTTTGGCCGTTCAGTAGTGACGGATGATTCCGATACTTTGATGCGCGATTTTAAGAGTTATGGAGAACAAAAAAAACAGACGCTTGAGAAGATCCTCCAGGAGGAATACGGAAAAGGCTCTGTGCTGCCGGGTAGAAACATACTGGAAGAAGCACGTCAACTATTGGAAGATACGTGCAAAATTGAGAATCCAATGGCATTTTACAGGAAAATTTTTGAGTTATATGGGGCTTTTGATGAAGTCTCAGTGGATCTGGGAGATTTGCAGGCATTTTTGGGCGGCGTGCAGAAAGAAAAGTATAAGAAGGCGTGCCGTACGCTGGCGCTCTATGAAGCGAGTCAAAATTATATCGTGGACTCCGAGATCAATCACTATGCACTCCAGCTCCGAGAGATTCAAAAGGTGGAAAAACCATACGGACTGATCCAAAAAATGGAAGAATATGATAGACTTCTTAGCGAAGCGATTTCAGAACTTCTTGGGAGGGATGCAGGACAGATTTTGCAGGAAATACGCGCTGACCGGAACATTGTGATGGAGTCCATACAAAACGATCGGCCCTATGCGGGCCTTCTGAGGAAAGAGTTTGAAGAAAGTTTTCAGAAACTGATTGACAAGCTGAAAAGTGTCGGCGATATGGCGGTTCAGCATGGAATTCCATCAGAAAGTAGTGCGTTGCTACAGAATTGTCTGGACAGGATTGCCCGGGAAGAGATACTCTACCAGAAAGAGTTGGCGTCAAAGCGACAGCGCGGTGGGAACGAGGACCCTAACGGGAAGGGTGCGGAAGAATCCAGGCAGGTGGTACAAGTCAAGAGAACGATTCCCATGACCATGCGCACGTTACTTGGGAATCGAACGTATACCATTTGTACGGAGGAAGAGGTGGACGCTTTTGTGGAAGAGATTCGACGGGAATTAAAGGAGAGACTGGAGGAAGGGGCCGTTATTAAGCTGAATTAACGCGGGAACCGCTGAATATTTTGCAATAGATCTAAGTTGTAAGGCTTACAGGATGATGGATGGGACCGGATGTTCAATAGAGAAAGGCAGATGAAAATGGAGAAAAGTGTTATCAGAAACTTTGCGGTGGAGGCCAGAAAAATGCTGATCAAATCTGCGGTGACGGAAGCCGGTTCTTATGGGGTGACGGAGGAAACCTGCAGCGAGCCTAAGCAGAAGGGCCAGAATTTTGAAGTTTATGAAACTCTGGCGGGAACCGAACACCGGATTTTTGGGGAAGATATTCGCAGAAGGGCGGAGTTGGCGAAAGCCGTGCAAGAGAGAGGATTTCAGCAGGTGATCGAGGAAACGGCATATACTTGGTTCAACCGGATCATTGCGGTTCGATTCATGGAGGTGAATGATTATCTGCCGACGAGAGTGCGCGTGTTATCCTCCGAGACGGGAAGTTATACGCCGGATTTAGTGATGCAGGCCTTTGACGTCGACTTGAATATGACGCCGGAGGAGATCGTACGGATTCAGGAAGCAAAGGAAAACAATCGGTATGACGAGGCATTTTGTCTCTTGTTTATCAAGCAATGTAATGAGTTGAATACGATTCTGCCGGGTTTGTTTGAAAAAACCGACGATTATATGGAGTTGTTGTTAAGACTGTCCTATACGAGCGACGGTGTGGTTCGGATGCTGATTGATACGATTCCGGAAGCTGATTTTGATGTGAAACGGGAAGGACAGGTGGAAATCATCGGGTGGTTGTATCAGTCCTATATCTCAGAATTGAGTGATATGGTGTACGATGGAACCTTTTCGAAAGAAAAAGTGAGTAAAGAACTGCTCGGACCAGCGACACAGCTCTTTACCCCCGACTGGCCGATTCGCTATATGGTAGAAAATGCTCTGTGCAGAAATTTTGTCAGTCAATATGAATGTCTGGAGTCCTGGAAATATTATCTGCCAAATACATCACTGGATGGACCGAGTGAGTTTGAACTGTCCAAAATGAAATTTATTGATCCCTGTATGGGCAGCGGTCACATACTGGTCTATGCGTTCGATGTGTTTCTTCAGATGTATGAATATCTCGGATATAATCGCAGAGAGGCGGCAAAATGGATCATAGAAAGAAATCTTTACGGTTTGGATATCGACGACAGAGCATGCCAGTTGGCGTATTTCGCGGTGATGATGAAAGGACGGCAGTATAATCGAAAAATATTTTCGGAGGTAAAGACGATTCATCTGTTTTCGCTCCGGGAGAGTGGAGATATTGACCCAAAAGTTCTGTTTCAGATGGGGGCGTGCTTTCCGGCGGGAGAGCGAGAGCAATTGAGACAAGAACTGTCTGAGCTCTTGGAGTTGTTTCAGGATGCGAAAGAATTGGGGTCGGTGCTGAAGTTAACGAATTTCTCAGGGACAGCGTCCTGTAGTACAGAGTCCAGCAGAGAAGGAAAAGCAGGAAAAACAGGCGGACGACGTTTGACAGCGATTTCCTGGGAGAAGCTACATCAGTATGTCGATAGTCCACAGGAGGGCAGACAGAGTCTTTTTTCTTTGGAAGAACTGGAAAAGGTCGGCGAAAAGATGCATCAAATCCTGAATGCGGCGGAAGTTCTGGCCGGGACATATGACGCGGTTGTGACCAATCCGCCCTATCTGGGAAGGGGAAGATTCGATGATTGCCTTCTTGGTTATGCGGATATTCATTACCCGGAAGTGAAATATGATTTATCTATGATTATGTACCAGAAAGCGATGCAGGATCTAGTCAAAAAGAATGCATACGCTGCGTTTATCACCACGTCGACCTGGATGACAATCAAAAAGTTTGAAAAATTGCGGGCGGAACTTATCCGAAACTATGACCTTGTGAATCTGGTAGACTTTGGAACGGAGCTGTTTGATGGAAAGGTAGGGCACAATCCGATTGTTGCCTGGGTGACGAAGAACAGTAAGACACCGGCTGCACAGTCGACAGCCATTCGGCTAGTGGATTATTGTTATGCACGAAGGGGAGAGAAGAGGAGCCAGTTTTTTAACAAGGAGAATCGGTATTCGTTTTGTGCGGAGCAATTTTTGAATATTCAATCCACGCCGCTTTCTTATTGGATTCAGGAATCCATTCTGGATGCGTTTCAGAGGGGAGAGTCGATTACCCGGTATTTTCGTGCGATTGTAAAAGGAATTTTTACCGGTGACAATAAACGTTTTCTGAGGGCGTGGTTCGAAGTGGAACCCTCCGCGCTGGATAAAAAGTGGAAATATTACAGCAAAGGTGGTCCGTATCGTAAATGGTATGGAAATGTAGAATATGTGGTAAATTGGGAGAACGAGGCGGCAGCACTCCGCGGATTTCCGGGGAGTGGACTCGGAGCTGCCAAATATTTTGGGAAAAAGACGATCGTATGGACGAAGGTCAGCAGTTATAAAACGGGATTTCGATTGAATGATGCAAATGTTTATTTTGATGATGCCAGTCCAGCACTGGTTTTCGATCATACAGAGGATCGCTACTATTTTTTGGCCTTTTTGAATTCGTGCGTGTCGGAATATATGCTGCGTTTTCTGGCGCCGACCGTGAATTATCAGTGTGGGGATATCAAGAAGTTGCCAATTCTGTTTTCGAGTGAATATGAGGAAGAACTCTGTGAACTGGCCAGAGAAAATGTCCGGCTCGCGAAAGAAGATTGGGATCTGCTTGAGACGTCTTACCACTATAAGTATCCGCTGTTATTGAAATACAGGGCATGCGGTAGAATCGAGGAAGCTCTGGGACGTGCGCATAGTGAGAGACAGCGGCGCGACGCCTGGATGAAGCAAAATGAGGAGCGAATCAATGAACTGTTTCTGCGAATCTATCACGCGGAGGAAATTCTTTCAAGCAATGTGGATGGGAAAGATATCACCCTGACACAGCGTGACGCCAGAGGTGAGATTTTGGATCTGATCTCTTATTATGTCGGATGTCTTTTGGGACGGTATCGGCCGGAATTTGAGTTTGAACAAGATAGAGATGGAATTCTTCTGGTCACAGACGAGGCATATTTCCAGGATGATATCGTCTCAAAGTTTGTGGAATTTGTGGAGGCGGCATTTGGAGCGGAGCATTTGAATGACAATTTGGAAACCATAGCCGAATGGCTGGGTGGCAGAGCAGAATTGCCGCTTGAAAAAATACGGTTGTATTTTTTGAATCAGTTTTATGCGGATCATTGCAGCAGATACACGGTGACGAATGGGGGAAAAAGACCGATTTACTGGCTTTTTGACTCAGGGGAACAGAATGCGTTCAAAGTATTGATCAGTATGCACCGATATCACAAAGATACGGTTGGGCTGGTCCGTTCCGACTATTTGCATAGAGTGCAGGATGCGGTGGAAACGGCTTTGAAAAATGCAGAATATGTGATTGCACATTCGGACAGTACAATCGACCAGGCGACGGCTGTCAAAGCGAGAGATAAATATATCAGACAATTGAGTGAGATGAAGATTTATTATCAGGCGATTTCGCATGTTGCGCTTCAAAGATTGGAGTTAAATCTGGACGATGGAGTCCGGGTGAATTATGAAAAATTTCAGGGGGTTTTGGTGTCTGGTGAGGGGACGAAAAGGCAGACGGTGGATTTGTTGGCGAAACTTTAAGTTGTGGAGATATTCGAATCAGATGTTCTGCGAAAATCCAGTTGCGCCGGACATTACATCAAGCCCAATGGAGCAGAAGACAGTCGGGGAGCGACCCTCCTGTCTTCTATGGTCTTGATTCTATGGCGCAAAAATGGATTTTCGCAGAACATCTGATTCGAATATCCGGCAAGGTTATTGGTTTCACAATTACTTACTTAGGTTCGGATGTCAAAAGATGCGCGCTCAGAGTGTATCTAGCAAATTGCACCAAATGTGTTCGGAATTGTGACTGCGCAGGATCTTAGTGCTTCTTTAATGTTCTGCCAGGCTACAGCAATTCGGCGGCACGGATGCCGGCGAAAGCCCGATCTGCGCCATGGACGGCGCATTGAGGGCGGTTGCGTCCCTTTTTCAATACTTTCATCAGAACATTTTAGAAGCACTTAGATCTGTAGCCCGGAACAATGAAGAATACGTTTGGTGCAATTTGCGAACACCAACTAAAAATATTTTGAACATATGAATCTTTAAAGAGAAAAATAAAGGGAAAGCGGGCAGAGCCATGAATTTAAAAGAGATTCAGGAACAATTGCATAGTTTACTGACGGGCGTGGAGCGTAAGATTGTATTTTGGTATGATGAGGACGCTGCCTATGTGGAGGAGATTCAGGAGATATGTCTTCCAGAGGGAAGTAAACTGTGGATGCTGACGGAGGATAACTGGTTTGAGACGAAGCTGACGTTGGAAATTCGGGATCGGACGACCAGCTATGTGATTTATGCGCCTTTTGCAAGGCCGGGTGACAAAGAAAATCATCTGGCAGACATGTTTTACTATTCGGAACATTTTTATTCGGATCGGCTGACGCAGTTGATTGCAGAGTTACAGATTCCGGGCTCCTGTCAGGAGGTTGTCAGGAGATATCGGAAATTCTGGACGTCCGGCAATATCAGAAAGTTCCAGAGTCTACAGATTGAGTCGTATACGGAAGAGACGGTGATACTCGGGATGCTCTGTGTCGTCGCAGGAATCAAATCTTTGAATATGGAAGAACTTCTCCGCAAAGTGATCGTAAGTGAGAAGGACGGCGCAGGCAGTACGTCTGTTTTACATAAATTCAACTATTATAAACTGGATGTAGATTTCTGGAATCTTTGTGAAAAGAATTATGGATATCAGGATCATGATCCGTCTCCTTTGCGATTTCTCAATGCGCTGATTGTGACTTATATGGATACTTTGACGGAAGGAAGTATACCAGGCGACTGGAAAAAGTTTGTGAATAATAAACCGAATGATAGCGTTGTTTTTCTGAAGAATTTTATGAATAATCGGGAGACGAAAGCGTTTTACGATGATTTTGCGGATAGATTTGTGAGAAAACTGGATGCGAAGAAAGGGATATCAAGTATGCCACTTGAAAGCATTCTGGCGTGTGATGCATTGGAGGTTTTCGATCAGGAGCTGATTTGTTGGATGACGTCAAAGCTGGAGGATCTTATGTTGGACGAAAAGATCGAAGGCAAGACCATTCCAGAGATCTGTGAGGAGAGGGTCAGAACCAGTTATCATTTCGCGCCGCAATATAGGCAGCAGTATTTTATCCTATTCAACGCATACAGTGTCATCAAGGAGATTTTGGCCTGTCAGTGTCAGTCTTCTGCGGAGGAAATGTTGGAAGACTATGTTCGCCAAGCATACAAGATAGATACCTATTATCGTAAATTCTATTATTATATGGATCAAGTTGGATTGTTGGAGCATTTTGAACATATCCGGGAACTGACAGAGAATCTGTATACCAATAAATATCTGGCAGATCTGAACAGCCGCTGGAATCAAAGCCTTACAGAAGAAGGGTATACTTGCTATTCCGGGTCCAGGCAGGAAGCGTTTTTTGACACTTATGTGGAGCCATTTATGCACGAAGATGGACGGGACGGGCGAGTGATTGTCATTATCTCGGATGGCTTACGTTATGAATGTGCGTTGGAATTGTCGCAACGTCTGGAGTTCGATGAGAAATGCGATGCAAATATCAGTTCTATGTTAGGCGTGCTTCCCTCGGAGACAACGCTCGGAATGGCATCTTTGCTGCCACACAAGGAAATATTGGTGAAGGAAGAACTGGAGATATGGGTGGACGGTGTACACTGTGGAAACAAAACTTTGGAGCGTCAGAAGATACTGCAGGCAAGGATTCCCCGCTCTGCCTGTTATGATTTTGATCAAATCATGGGTGCAAACCGATCGGAGATCCGTGCGATGTTGCAGGATAAAGAGGTTGTGTACATTTATCATAATCAAATTGACGGACGCGGAGAGACGCAGCGTTTGGAAAATGAGGTCTTTCAGGCTTGTCAGGAAGCCATCGAAGAGATTCAGAAATTGATTCACCGAATCACCAGTTATGTATCGGCTACTCGTTATCTGGTTACGGCCGATCATGGGTTCCTGTATCAGAGAGATAAATTGCAGGAGGCGGATAAGATCACGTTGGAAAACAAGCAGGTGTCATACAGAAACAAACGCTACCTGCTTTCGGGACAACCGTTTCAACACAAAGCATTCACGAGCAGGACGCTACAGTATTTGGGAAAATCCAACAGTATATACGTGACCACTCCGATGGGGGCTGATATTATTAAAATGTCCGGCGGTGGTCAGAACTATGTGCATGGAGGCTCTTCGCTCCAGGAAATGGTGATTCCGGTGCTGAAAGTCCGGACTTTCACAGGAAAGCAGGATACGGGAATGGTAAATGTGGAATTATCTTCCCTGACAAGGCGAATTACCGGAATCGAAGTGCGTCTAGATTTTATGCAGATGGAGGCGGTTTCCGATACGAAAAAGCCGAGAAAACTAGTGGCTTTCTTTGTGGACCAGAATGGGGAAAAGATATCCTATGACGTACCGATGATCGCCAGTGTCAGAAGTGAGGATGCGCGTGAGCGCGTGATGATGGAGAGATTTACGCTGAAAAGCGGAAAGTACAGTAAAGATAAGGAATATTTCCTGGTTTTGGCAGATATGGAAGACGAGCGAGACGAGTATCGAAGATATGTATTTGAGATTGATGTTGTGTGATGATAGGGATATTTCTTAAATTGGTTGTTATATATTGTCGACAGGAAGTATTCACATTGAAATTTTCTTTAAGATGGAACAAGGGCGTCGGTTTTCCTTTCAACCGGCGCCCTTGTCGTTATGAGATTTGGAAAAGTATGTTTCTTGTGATACGATTCTCTGCTTAATCGAGAGTAATAGATACTCTATATGTACCAGGAGTTGCCGCTGCTTCAAATGCTCGCTGACATTCATCCATTGGAATCTTCTGAGAAATCATTTCTGCCACTTTTACCGTACCATCGCTCAGGAACTTAGCGGAAAGCTGGAAATCAGACGGATCTGAGTTATAAGTTCCGATCAGCTCTAATTCTTTATAATGGATCATATTGGAATCAACATGAAGTTCTGGTGTTGGATGTCCGGATGCGAAGAAGATAGCTCTTCCGCGAATAGACAGGATATCAATTGCCTGATCATTAACGGCGGTGTTGCCGGCGCACAGAATCGCTACGTCGGCGCCTCTGCCTTCTGTGAATTCATCAAGAATAGCATTGAAGTTTTCGCTCGTCGGGTCGGCTGTCGGGAAGCCAAGCTTTTCTGCTTTTGCTCTTCTTTCAGGCAGTACTTCACTAACCAGAACGGAACCGCCAAAAGCTCTTGCAACCTGTGCGTTTACGAGTCCCAAATTCCCTGCGCCGATGATAACGACAGTGTCTTCGCAGGTGATTCTTGCACGTTTTGCACCGTGGATGGCAGTGGACAAAGGTTCTACAAAACCTGCGTATTCATAGGCGAGGTCCTTGGCTACTTTATAACAAGCGACTGCTTTAAAAACGCTATATTGACTAAAGCCGAAAGAACCAACCACTCCGTTCAGTTCTTTTTCATATTGGGAATTGCTTGTACAGCGATCGGCATGTCCAGATCTGCACATATGGCACGCGCCGCAGCCAGTAAACGTGCCAAAAGCTACGTGGTCGCCTACTGCAACATTAGTAACATCTTTACCGATTTCTACAATTTCGCCGGCCATTTCATGTCCGCCTGCCCATGGGAATTCCCGGCCCATAGATTTTCTGAGTCCTGCAAATGTCTGCCAGTCAACGGTACAAATATTACCCTGGTGTAATCTGACCAGTACTTCGTCATCAGCAATTTGAGGAATGTCAAATTCTCTTACGACAACTTTTCCTTCTTGTTCCATAACAACTGCTTTCATTTTTCCTTCCATATACTACATCCTCCTTGTTATCAACGATTGCCGCTATCTGCCGCACTCGTATTGCAGAAAAAAGATTGGTGCGGACAAATAGATTATTACACTAAAAATATATAGCATTTTCTGTGCCATATTTCTGTAACAAATTTTGATATTATATTATAGTTGACAAGTAAAATGATTTTCTATATAAAGAAAATAAAAAGTATATTCTGGTTACTATAGGCATTGTCCTGAAAAGTATGGAATAAATCTATATAATTCTCTGATTTTTGCTTCTATTTTGAAAAATAGACAAAAATATCTGTCAAAATTCCAATTAGAATGTTGATTTGAGACGTTACAAAAATATAATTTATGAAAAAAGAATGCAATTTATAGCATTTATTGACAATACTGTCAAAAGGAAAAGCCATATGATAATTTCAATATGAAATACGAAGTTTTTAATTGAGGTACGGACAGATCATGAAAAGAAAACAGATCATTTTTGAAGGATTGAAAAAATTAAATGAGGACCTTACGAAAGAACAATTGATGGGTGGAAAGATTTCTGGATATGATGCGGAAACGATAGGAAGCCTCGTAAAGATTTCCAGAAATACAGTCAGTAAGGAACTCACAGAGCTTTGCGACGAAGGTTTGGTCGTTAAAATCAAGAGCAGACCAGTACAGTTTTTGTGCAGAGAAAGTTTGGAGAGAATTTTAGATGTCCGGATAGAGGCTTCTTTGCTGATTGTAAAAGATATAAAGGAGATATTGGATATATATTGTACAGGAAACAAGAATATACAGATGGAAGATCCTTTCGCGATGTTAATAGGATATGATAAGAGTCTTTCTGAGGCGGTGGAAAAGGCAAAGGCAGCGGTTTTGTATCCACCAAATGGATTGAATATTATGCTTAGCGGTAATTC
>JAAVXR010000018.1 GCA_022790755.1 Hespellia sp.
ACCGGCATGTCCAGTTCTTCCGCAATCTCTTCCGGCGTGGGTTCACGCCCCAGCTCCTGCAGCAATTGTCTGGACACACGGATCAATTTATTGATTGTCTCGACCATATGCACTGGAATACGGATCGTTCTCGCCTGATCTGCGATCGCTCTTGTGATCGCCTGGCGTATCCACCAGGTTGCATAAGTACTGAACTTATATCCCTTGTGATAGTCGAATTTTTCCACGGCTTTGATGAGTCCCAGATTTCCCTCCTGGATCAGATCGAGGAACAACATCCCACGCCCTACATAGCGTTTTGCAATACTGACAACGAGACGCAGATTCGCCTCCGCCAACTTCTTTTTCGCGGCGTCGTCTCCATCCTCCATGCGCTGTGCCAACTCGATCTCTTCCTCTGCACTCAGAAGCGGAACCTTGCCAATCTCCTTCAGATACATACGCACTGGATCCTCGATGCTGATTCCATCTGGAATTGACAGATCCAGTTTCTCCACATCCACATCGTCTTCTTCGGAAAGGATAATGTCATCATCACTTACATCATCCACATCGCCACTGATACGAAGGACATCAATGTTGTGCGATTCCAGCCACTCGAATACCTTCTCCATCTGCGCCGCATCCAGCTCCATGTCATGAAAAAAGTCGTTAATTTCCTGAAGCTCCAAGATACTCTTCTTTTTCTTACCCCAGACAACCAATTCTTTCAACTTTTCTTCAAATTTCTGTGTGTTTTCTTCCATGTGCCCTACCTTCCTCTGCCCGCAGGCCCTTGGCCCGTTCAAGGCTGTCTTGTTTTATTTTAACCTTATTCAATGGAAATATGCAGTTTCCGCAGTTCCTCCAGACTGCGCCGATCTTCCATCAGCTTTTTCAGTCCCGCCATATCTGTCGGCAAAAGTTCCCTGGCCGCTTTTTCCAGAGACGCAGTCTTTACCTTGATAATTGTATCCTGCAAAGCTTTCTGCTGCGATTCCAACGTCGTCAGTTCCTGTATTTTTGTATGAAAAAGAGATGCCACTTCACAGTGTTCTTTCTCCTCTGTAAAATGATTGATAATCTTGGCCGGGTTGACCTCCCCCTGTCCATACTGTTCGTAGAGTAAGGACGCCACCGTCCGATACATCTCCTCCGTGAAATCCTGCGGAGTAATGTATTTCTGAACCTGTTCAAATAGTTTCGGCCTGTCAATCAACCAGGTCAATAATATTTTCTGCGATTTCAATGTCCCATCTTCCCGAGGATGTTCTCTGGCCGCCACGCTCCTCGGTCTGGCTGCCGGCTTGGAGAGTCCATCCTGAACTGCCGTCTTTCTCACCAATTCTTTCAGACTTTTCACATCAATCTGATATTCCTGGGCCACCGCTTCAATATAATTATTGCGCTCCAGCTCCTCCTCAAATTCTGTGAGGCGTCTAGCCGCCTCCCGATAGAAAGCCGTTTTGCCCTCCGGTGTCTGCAGATCAAATTGTCTCTGCAAAACTTCGATGGAAAACAAAAAGCCATTGCGCGCCTTTCCAATACATTCCTCAAAAGCCTCCTTGCCGCGATTCTTGATGAACTCGTCCGGATCTTTGTAAGGCTCCATCCGAATCACTCTCGACGTGATACCAGCCTCTTTTAAAATCGGAACTGCCCGCAGCGCTGCCCGCGTTCCGGCTTCATCGCTGTCATAGGTCAGATACACTTCATTCACATATCGTTTGATCAATGAAGCATGTCCGGAAGTCAGTGCCGTACCGAGAGAAGCCACAGCATTCGTAAATCCAGCTTGATGCAAAGCGATCACATCCATATATCCTTCACAAATTAGAAAATACGACTTTCTGGAAGTTCTTGCTCGATTCAAGCCGTAAAGATTTCGGCTCTTATCAAATACCATCGTTTCTGGAGAATTCAGATATTTCGGTTTGCCGTCTCCCATCACACGGCCCCCAAATCCAATCACTCGACTGTTGACATCCATAATCGGAAACATGACCCGATTCCAAAATTTATCGTACACTCCATGCTTTTCATCCGTATGAATCAGCCCTGCCTGACGAATCAATTCCTCCTCATACCCTCTCGATCGAAGATAACGGTATAAATCATCACTGTACTTACTGGAATACCCCAACCCAAACGCCGTAATCGTCTCCGGGGTAAGTTCCCGTCCAATCAGATACTGATAGGCAACCGTTCCCCGCTCTGATTTTAACTGTACATAAAAATATTTCGCCGCTGTCTTATTGATTTCCAAAATGGATGCCCTCAAGTCCGCTTTCTTTTTTGCCTCCTGTGAGTATTCCATCTTAGGCAGTTTCACGCCTGCTCGCTCTGCCAGAGACTCCACCGCTTCCGGAAACGTATAATTTTCATATTCCATCAGAAATGTAAAAACATTTCCACCTTTTCCACAGCCAAAGCAGTAGAACATCTGATTATCCCTAGTGACAGAAAAAGACGGAGACTTCTCATTGTGAAATGGACAGATTCCAAAATAATAATTCCCTTTCTTTTGCAAATGAACATATCCAGAAATTACATCTACAATGTCATTCTTTATCCGAACCTCTTCTACCAGATCTTCTGAATAATACATCCCTTCTCCTCACCTCAGTACACCCATGATTCCGGCACAAAAATCGCCTGAAACATCTTTACCGCATAAGTATCCGTCATACCCGCAATATAGTCGCATACCACTTGTTCCAGTGAATCGCCCGCATCTTCCATCACCTGTAAATAATGCGCTGGCAAATGTTTTGGATGCCTTGTATAATAAAGATACAATTGTTCCACCATATGTATTGCCTTATCTTCTTCCAGTTTTGCTTTCGGATTCGTATAAATGCTCTGATACATATAGGACCTGAGTCCAAACATTGCCGTCTCCACTTCTTGCGACATTCGGATTTCAGACTTCCCCATGCTGTTTATAATCACATCATGAATCATTTTATTCAATCTCGCTTTTCCGTCGCATCCAAGCACACGACGAAACTCTCCCGGAATATCCTCCTCCTTCAAAATCCCTCCGCGAATCGCATCATCAATATCATGATGCATGTAGGCAAATTTGTCGGAAAGCCGCAGCACCTGTCCTTCCAGCGTATGTGGAACTCCCGAAATCTGATGATTCAGAATCCCATCCCTCACTTCCCAAGTCAGGTTCAATCCCTGCCCGTCCTTCTCCAATCGTTCTACCACTCGCACACTTTGTTCACGATGTGCAAAATGAAACACTTTGTTCAAAGCCTTCTCTCCGGCATGACCAAAAGGCGTATGCCCCAAATCATGTCCCAGTGCAATCGCCTCTGTCAAATCCTCGTTTAAACGCAGCGCTTTGACAATGGTTCTTGCAATCTGCGATACCTCCAGCGTGTGCGTCAGACGCGTCCGATAGTGATCTCCTTCCGGAAGCAAAAACACCTGCGTCTTCTGCTTCAATCTGCGAAAAGATTTACAATGCAGAATTCGATCCCGGTCTCTCTGAAATGCCGGCCGAATATCACATTCTGCTTCTGGAACCTCTCTTCCCTTTGTCTGAACACTCTTCGCGGCAAATGGGCTGAGATATTCCAGTTCCCGTGCTTCCAACTGTTCTCTGATTGTCATCTTTCATTCCTCGATCTATCCGAACACAACACCTAATTGGACCCTAAATCCAAAAAAACAACACTCCCACTTATTATATTCCGTGTAGAGTGCTGTTTTCCTTTTTATTTTTACAAAAATCCTTTTATTTTAACCGCTCTTCGATCGCTTTTACCACCGTTTCCAGAACTTTGATCCGTGCATAGTATTTATTATTTCCCTCGACTACCACCCAAGGTGCCTCCGGGGTAGACGTTCGGATCAACATTTCATTGACTGCTTCCTCATACTGATCCCATTTCTCGCGATTTCTCCAGTCTTCATCCGTGATCTTCCACTGCTTTTCCGGATTCTGTTGACGCTCCGTAAAGCGACGTTCTTGTTCGTCCTTGTCGATCTGCAGCCAGAACTTGATCACGATGGCACCCGCATTCACCAGATCATTTTCCATGTCGTTGATTTCTTTGTACGCCCTCTGCCATTCCTCCGTCGAGCAAAAGCCCTCGATCCGCTCTACCATAACTCTTCCGTACCAGGTACGATCAAAGATCGTGACATGGCCCGCCTTCGGCATCGCCTGCCAAAATCGCCAGAGATAATGGTGTGCCTTCTCAATATCATTCGGGGAGGCCGTCGGATGCACCACATATCCCCTGGGGTCCATCTTCTGGGTCAAACGTTTGATTGCGCCGCCCTTTCCTCCTGCATCCCATCCTTCAAATCCAAGTACCACCGGAATTCTCCTGCGATACAACTCGCCGTGCAGTTTTTCAATCTTATCCTGTAGTTTCCGCAACTTCTCTTTATATTCTTCTTTCGTGTAAGACAGAGACAAATCCGCTTTGGACAAGATGGAAGACTGCAAATCCTTGTCATAAGCAATGGCATTCTTCTGCTTCACACTCTGTTCCGGCGCCTTTGCACGTTCCACTGCTCGTTTCATCATCTGAATCACAGCCGTGTAAATCTTTACCGTCGCAAATCTCCGGTCTGTCGCCTCGATCAGCATCCATGGCGCGTAATCCGTATCCGTCTTTTTTAACATTTCCTCATTGATCGCACGATACTTTGAAAAATCCTTATTCCGCTTCCAGTCAGCTTCTGTCACCCTCCAGGCAGTTTCTTTGTTCTTCAAAAGCTTTTTCAGACGCTTCTTCTGCTCTTTCTGATCAATACACAGGAACAGCTTTACCAATACCATCCCATCATCCGTCAATTGTTGTTCAAAAGAACAAATGGAACTGAAAGCTTCTGCAAGCTGTTTCTCGGACATCTTCTTTTCGAAACGCTCCACCAACACTCTGCGGTACCAACTTGTATCATAAATCGCGATTCGGCCCTTCTCCGGGATCTTTGTCCAAAATCTCCACAAAAATGGATACATCTTTTCCTCTTCCGTCTCCTGCTTTACCGCATGTACCTCGAATCCGCGCGGATCAAGCGCCTGCAAGAGTTCGCCAATCTGCAATCCTTTCCCCGCCGCATCAAATCCCTCAAACGCAATCATAACCGGAATCTTTAATTCTTTACATTCTCTTTGCAGTCTGCCAAGTTCTGCCTGCAGCGATGTGATCTTTTCTTTATACGTCTCTTTTTCCATACGCTTGGATAAATCCATTTTTTCCAACATAAGCTGACCTCCCGTTCCAATTTTATGGTATATTTTACCATAATTATAGATTGAAAACAATATTTCATTGGTGGTTCTGCTTATAATTCTGATATTTTTTTACGATATCCTGCATCACTTTCCATTTTTGCTCCATATCTTCGATCAATTTGAATTGCGTCCTGGCGCGGTCCAGATTCTGATGTTCCCTCTCAATGTGAAAATAATGATCCCCCTCCAGATAATCCGTCAAGAAGCGCACTCCACATTCATAAGTCATGATTTTAGCCCCCATGGGAAGCAGCGAAATTTCCAGATCTGTTAACTTTCCATCACATCCTTCCAGAAACCCCTTCACATACGCCTCAAACAGCTCCATATCACAGGACACTTTCGCGAGATCTGTCTCGTCTTCCAACGCCGTGCTGGCTCCAAATCGAATGGAATCCCCGAAATCATTCATTGCCAGCCCCGGCATCACGGTATCCAAGTCAATGACACAGATCGCCTTTCCCGTCGCGTCATCGATCATAATATTATTCAACTTCGCGTCATTGTGCGTCACCCGAAGCGGAAGTTCTCCTCTCTTTTGCAGATCACCGAACACATCCGCCAGGTCTTCCCTCGCGAGCACGAAATCAATCTCTTTTTGTACCAACCGCTTTCTCTGACACGCATCTGCTTCCAGGGCTTCCTTGAACTTCTGCACTCTCGCCCGCGTATCATGAAAGCCCGGAAGCGTTTCATGCAAGGACTCTGCCGGATAGTCTGCCAGAAGATTCTGGAAATGCCCAAATGCAACTGCACTCTCATAAAAGTCCGACGGTTTTTCCACGAGATCATAACAGGAAGCCCCTTCTATATAGCGGTAAATCCTCCAGTATTTTCCCTGCACATCCCTGAAATAGGGATCCCCCTGTACGGTCTCCATCACATGAAGCGTCTCTCTCCATGGATCGCCTCCCGCTTCGCGAATCTTTTCCTGTAAGAATCGGGTAACGCCCACCACATTCTCCATCACTTCTTCCGGCTTTTGAAATACGGAACGGTTGATCCTCTGGAGAATCAGTTTTTCTCCATTTTCCTGAGACACCAGGTATGTCCGATTGATATGTCCGCTTCCAAAGATTCGAACTGAGCAGGTCCCTGGCGCAATCCCAAACTGTTCCAACACACTTTCACAATGTCCGCACATGCTTCCTCCATTCTGCGCGCATTTCACAGCGCTTCCTACTGATACGCCTTGTTGTAAACATAGAGCTGACCCAATATCCCAAGCAGTCCAATCATCTGGATTGCGAGATATTTCGGACCAATCGTATTCTGACCATATATAATCAAAGAAATAAACACTACAAACAGAAGCAGATTCAATCCTATTTTTATCCATCTATTCATAATGAAACCGCCTTTCCTATCCTTTCAAACCGCCAAGACTCATCCCCTGGGTGAGCTTTTTCTGAACCAAAATATACAAAAGCAACGTCGGAAGCATGACAATTATCAAACCGGCATAGAGACGTCCATAATTGGCCGCCGATTTCTGAGCCTGCATCAACTGCATCAAACCCACTGGAAGCGTCTTGGATTCCTTCGTCAGCAATGTCATAGAAATGATATATTCATTCCAGAAGGACAGAAAATTAAACAAAATCACCGTAATGATACTCGGCCGCGCCATCGGCATCATAATCTTAATCATCGTGTTAAAATATCCGCTCCCGTCTACAAATGCCGCTTCTTCATAATCCTTTGGAATAGAAATGAAAAATCCTGACAACAGATAGATGGTAAACGGTAACGCCGTCGAGGCATAGACCAGTGCAACGACAAATAGATTATTCAAAAGCAATCCATCGCCGAACCATTGCCGTAAAATCTTATCTCCATCCAACAGCATCAAAAAAATGGGAACAACAATATAATTGACATTGATAAACAAACCGCCCATAAACAGAATATTCAATAATTTACTTCCCATAAACTTATACCGCGCCAACACATATGCCGCCGGAAGCGCCACGATCAAAAGCAACAAAAGCGCCAGAACCGTCACAATAATCGAATTCAGGAAGTATTCCTTCATGTTCGCCTTTTCAAACGCGTCGATAAAATTCTGGAAATAAAATCCCTTTGGCAGTGTCCAGGGATTCCCATAAAATTCGGAATTCTCTTTGATAGAAGCCAGAAATACCCAGCCAACCGGTACGATGATGGTGATAGCCAGCGCAATCAACGCGATATAAATGAAAATTCTGGATACGCTTATCTTTTTATATTTCATACCACAGCCCTCCTAAAATTCCAAAGCTTCGCGCTTTGTGGCAACGTTGACGATTGCAGAAAGTCCAAAAGAAAACAAAAAGACTACCACGCCGATTGCCATACCATATCCATAAGAAGAATTCGTATATGCCTGTCCATACATATAACTCAGGAACACTTCTGTGGAACCGTCCGGGCCTCCGTTTGTCAAAGCCCTGACAAACAAAAAGCTCAAGTTGATGGAACTGATGATGAAAAATGTCAGCGTCGTACGAATGTTTGTCCAGATCAGGGGCAGTGTAATGCTGAAAAACTGCTGAATCTTCCCAGCGCCTTCCAGATCCGCCGATTCGTAAAGACTTTCTGGCACACTGGTCATGCTGGCCATATACATGACCATATAATACCCGATCGCCTGCCACACCATTGCGATCACAATGCTGTAGATGACAATGCTCTGATCCCCGAGCCACAAAATCGGGTCGGCACCCTTCCCACGAAAGATTGCCAGAATACTATTGAGCAGTCCGTTTGTGGGATCGTAGATTGCAGAAAAGATCGCAGAAATGACCACAACCGACAAAATATTGGGAATATAGAAAATAACCCGGAAGAAATTCTGGCCTCTCAGATGTTCTCTAGACAGAATTGCTGCAAATACCAACGCAAAAACCAGAGTAATGATCGTGACAAATACAATCAAAAGAATACTATTCTGAAAAGATCGGAAAAACTTCTGGTCCTCCATCAAAATTTTAAAATTATTTAGGCCTACGAACTGCTTATTATTGGAGTATCCTCCCCATTTGTACATGGACATCTGAAATACATTGATCGTCGGGATAATCATAAAAATAATAAATAAAATGGTCGCAGGCAGGACGCACGCCGCTATAAATCCACTTCTGCCTCTCCTATGCCTCATATATTACCTCCCACTTCCATAGACGATTGCCTATTCCATTCAAATACAAAAGGGGAACAGCGAGGGAGATGTCCCTGACTGTTCCCTTCTATTACTTATTGCATTGCATCTCTCAGTTTATCACTGGCCGCTTCCACATCCGCCTGCCATTCTTCCACAGTCTTATCTCCACTCATAATGCTGTTTACAGCTTTGAACAGAGAATCATCAATGGAAACGCCTTCCACCGGATCGGTCGCTGCAAATCTTCCCATCACCGCGATTGCCGCATCGTTGTCATACACATGATAATACAACTGACTTTCTTCGTCCAGAGAATCCGCTGCACCTTCTACAGGCTGTACTGCATTCGACTTTGCAAAGATCTCTGCCGCTTCATCTGAATACATATAAGCAACCCACTCTTTTGCCAGATCTGGATTCTTAGCCTCTGCAGGAATCCACATCTGCTCGAAGAAGGTGTAGGAAGAAGGTTTCTCTCCGTCTGCTACTGCCGGAATCGCCGTGAATCCCCACTCGAATCCCTCTGCTCTCGGAGCGTCCGCCATTTCTCCCGGAAGCCAAGTTCCATTCGGACAGAAGATTGCTTTGTTGTCCAAAATCAACTGCTGATTCTTCGTGAAATTATCATCGTTTGCATTTGCTACCGTTGTAGGCTCCGTATAGTCTGCTAATTTTGCTACCAACTCCATAACGGCTGTTCCTTCCTCAGACTCCCACACGCCGTCTTTGTAAGTCATCGCATCGTTAAAGAAGTCCATTCCGCCTGCTGATTCCATGAGAGCAAACATAAATGCATCAAAGTATCCTGGCGTCGGATAAGTAAACAAGGAAATCCCTTCTGCCTTTGCTTTATCGCCAAGTTCCCACATTTCATCCCATGTCGTCGGAACTTCCCAGCCTTTCTCCTTCAAAAGCCCTGCATTGTAGAACAGACCGCAAGGACTGTAGAACATCGGTGCATAGTAAGTAACGCCGTCGCCATATGGGTTCGTGCCCAAGGTGTCCAAAAATCCTGGCAGCACCTTATCTTTTACCGCCACATCTTCTCCAGGAACCGTCATATCCAAAACCTCAGTCAGTTCCATCAATCCTTTTTCCTTCGTCAACGTCTCTGTGAGACCGGCCTCTCTACCTGTTGCACAGTGTACAACATCCGGATAATCGCCCGCTTTCATATCTGGGCTGATGACATCCTCAATCTTCTTGTCCACGGTCAATTCCACAGTGACGCCTTCATGGGATGCCTCGAAAGCTTCCGCGACTTCCGTCCACATCTCCGCGCCATAACCGCCCTCAAATGCAGCAACCTCCAACACCTGTCCACCGTCTTCCGTCTTCGCGTCAGAACTTCCCGCGCTGTTTCCACCGCCACCGCAGCCGACCGCCATAGATGCAACCATGGCCGTACACAACAATACACTGATCCATTTCTTCTTCATATTTTTTCCTCCCTGAAATAAATTGTTTAGAAAGTTTATCATATTCAAGAACGTCTCCGTCCCTAAATCTCATACCAGAGAATCTCATTTGGAGCCAGCTTCACCGAAAATTTCTCCTCGTCTCCCTTGTAGACCGTCGTCTCCTGCTCTTCGTACAGATTGTTGACGACACAGAATTTATGATTCTCTACATAAACATGTATCTCTACATTATAGTTACTGCTGAACCACCGGTACAGATTGTCTTCATCCGATGACGCCCAGAGAATCGCCCGATACAAAAGTCTGCTATTTTCAAAACTATAAGGCAATCCACTGATGTAGACGGTTCTTCCCTGCCCGAATTCATGCACAGCTAACTGCACTTCCTGATTTCTCTGACAAAGAATCGTGGTGTCCCTCAGTGCAAAAATATTCTTCTTACCCTCGCCAAAGTCAATTACTGCTTTGCAGTCCTGCGTAATAAAATGTTCCTGTTCTTCCCAGTTATACTTGTCCTCGTTCAGGTTAAATCCTCGTTCCTCTTCCACCCCTATCACATGGGCAAACTGGAAAAATCGTCCCTGCCACTGACAGGCCGTTGGCTCTCCCACTCCGATAAACCCGCCGCCTCGATAAATAAAACGCTTGATCGCACAGACAATCGTCTCATCTATCCAGTTCAACCCCCCGCTGTATGCAGTATATGCGTCACCAATATTTAATATAACGTCGAACTGCTCCAACATCTCAGGCTTTTCTCGAATATCATCAAAGCTGATAAATTGCACATCAAACGGAGCGCCACTCAAAGCCTCTATCACTCCGGCATAAGAATAATTCTGCTTATAGTAAATGGCGTGATGCACCATATGGTTTCCCCACGCGCGCATCTTACCCCAACAATTTAAAACCGCCACTCTCTTCACACAATAGGGGATACTCCCCTGTATATTTTCATACAACTGACGGAATTCATTGCACACACTCTCCACACAGTCCACAAAATCTGGAAACTGAAGCGCCAGCTTCAGATATCCTCCATAACCGATGCGGTCCACCGGGCTTCGAAGAATCGCGCGTCTTGCCGTCACCCAGTTATATTTGGCCTCTTTGACTGGGTCTTTTCCCTCACAAAATGTATCTGGAAAGAAATAGGGCAAAAATCTCCCTTCTGTATATCTCACACCTTTTACATCGCTGATCAGACGCAAGGTGGCGCCGTTACCGACACTTCCAACGATTGCATCCAAACCGATTGATTGAAATTCTTCCATAAACGGTTCCATTCCAATCCAATGATCCCCCAAAAACATCATCGCTTCTTTGCCGTATTCATGCGTAATATCTACCATTTCCTTCGCCAGCTTTGCAACTTCTCTGCGCTGGAAGGCCATAAAATCAAAGAACTCTTTTTGAGGCACACGATAAGGATTATTCATGTATCCCTGATCAATAATGTATTCTGGACGAAATTGGTAGCCAACTTCCCGTTCAAACTGTTCTAAAATGTAAGGACTCACAGAAGCCGCATATCCGTACCAATCGACATACTTTTCTCTCGCCAGTTCGTCAAATATTAACGTGAACTGGTGAAAAAACGTTGTATATCTCACCACATCGACATGTGGATTGGCTTCCAGAAACGCTCTGAGCCGCCGCATGGAATAAGCGTGTGTCTTCGGCTGTCGGACGTCAAATGTAATCTGTCTCTCCACATCCTGCCAGTCATTAGTGACTGCATTGTACATATGGACTGGGTCCCACATAATGTAAGCCAGGAAGCTCACCGTATATTCATGGAATGCTTTCGCCGGAGCTATGATGACATCTCCTGACACCGAATCATATGTCCACTGCGATGTAGGAACTACTTTCCCCTCAGTACGATCTATGACCTCCCACCAACGATAGATATCGTCTCGGTCATTCACTTGGAGCATATCCGGATACAGGTGATCCATCAGATGAATCGATAAGGTGTCTCCGATTGCATGATGAAACGTTGTCATAATGTACATCTGCTGAATCTCGTCGGGATTTTCCCTAGCCCACCTATTATCCTTTCGGGTCGTATAATATGTAGCGTAGACCTTCGCGTCTGTATTCTTCAGTTCTTCCGGATAGTCTGTTCCATCACAGTCCCTGATCGCATCCGCTCCCCAACGTTTCATAATTTCTTTCGTCTCTTCCACCACATCCAAATCCGTTGGAATTGTCACACGCCCCGCCAAATACTTGCCCTTCATGATTTCCTCCGTTCTGTGCGTTTTTCAGCACAAACAGGTATGAGTACCTTTATAAATGCTGAATATTCCACTTAATTATGTTGATTCCATATATCTTGCCAGTATAGCCCTTCACAAAGGCGTGCATTTTAAACAATTATATTTTATTTTCAAATATTTTTTTATATTATTTGCACAACACTTTACTCATACTATATCCTTTTTCTGATGATAAAACATTCCATTTATTGCTTCAAATGTTATATATCTTGTCTTCATTTTCAAAACATGTTATAGTAAATTTACCTGCACGCAAGATATTTCTATATTGGAGGAATTCTATGGCACACACACAATACTCTCTGTCTGAAATCATGAATCAACAGATCATCGAACAATTACTGTACGTGTCCAATGCGACCTATGGAAAAGACTGGGTCAGTGTATTCCATTCTCACAGCTTC
>JAAVXR010000019.1 GCA_022790755.1 Hespellia sp.
GTATTTTGAATGGATTATTCTTTTATAATCGTATTAACTATAGAGTCAGAAATGGCGATACAAAACTTGGGAGGAATCATCATGAAAAAAACATTTCTAGGTATTTTTACAATAGTAACTTTGCTATCGGTCGGATCAACAGATGCCCTTGCTGCGGGTCACAGGGGCGGATATCATCACGCCGTTATGATTGGGCAAGGTCTCTGTAATTATGTCAACACTGCTTGCGATTATATTCATAACGCCTGCAACTATATCGACAACAACAGCGATGGTATCTGCGATCATTACGATGCACATCATGAAAGCTGTCTGGCCGGTGACTGGAGCAATTTTATGGATGCCGATGGCGACGGTATCTGTGACAATTGCGGTATATATTACAACAATGGCTCAAATGCAGCCGGAAACGGCGGTAATTTTGTTGACGTTGATAACGATGGTGTCTGTGACAATTACGCAACTGGCCAGGGCGGCGGTAACGGTTATGGCAATGGCACCCAGAATGGAAGTGGTGGTAATTTCACGGATGCAAATGGCGATGGTGTCTGTGACAATTACACAGCTGGTCAAGGCGGTGGTAATGGTAACGGCTATGGACAAGGACAGGGAAATGGTAACAGACAGGGACAGGGAAATGGACAAGGAAACGGTTTCCGAGGCGGACGCGGCAGATAAAAAAAGGAAACTATTATGCGAAGTGAGCAAGAGGTGAATAGAGCAATCGAACGATATTCCGATACCATTCGAAGGCTTTGCATGATACATTTGAAAAATTATGCTGATACCGAGGACATATTTCAAACGGTGTTTTTGAAATATGTCCTTAGTTCCGTTTTGTTTGAAAGTGAAGAGCATGAAAAAGCATGGCTCATTCGGGTTACCATCAATGCCTGCAAAGATTTGCTCAAAAGTTTTTTTCGCAACCATACGGTATCTTTGGATGAGGTGATGGAACAACCTGCAGAGCTTCCTCCGGATCACAGAGAAGTTTTGGAAGCAGTGCTTTCACTTCCTCCAAAATACAGAGATGTTGTTTACCTTCACTACTTTGAAGACTATACTGCTCCTCAGATCAGTCGTATTTTAGGCAAAAATGTAAATACCATCTACACACTCCTGACTCGTTCCAAGCAGATGCTTCAGGAAAAGCTGGGAGGTGATACATATGAATAACAAGATAAAAGAAGTTTTTGATCAAGTACAGGCCGAGGAAACATTAAAAAACAGCACCAAAGAGTTTCTCGCAAACAAAACACAGGGATATACCGAATCAATAAAGCAACCATTTCATATTTACGCTGTCGTCTGTGTATGTTTGCTTTTTCTGCTCATCGGGGGGCGTTGGCTCTACTTCACTCCGACATCTATCATCAGCATTGACATAAATCCATCGTTTGAATTGAATGTCAACCGATTTGATAGAATCATTTCTGTGAACAGTTTTAACGCTGACGGGCAAGATTTTACAAATAACCTCCATGTAAGATTTATGCGCTATACAGACGCAGTGGATCAGATTCTGAAAAACCAACATTTGACAGATTTACTATCCAACGATGAGGTAGTCGCAATCACTGTCGCGGGTTCAGACGAAACACAATCCGCCAAAATATTTTCTGAGATTGAAGGCTGCACGGCAGAACATAGAAATACCTATTGCTACTTTTCATCTTCTGCTGAAATTATAGCCGCCCATGAAACGGGCCTTTCATGCGGAAAATACAGGGCCTATCTGGAATTGCAACGCCTTGACCCCGACATTACCCCAGAAAGAATACAGAATATGACCATGCGAGAAATCTGGGACTTAATTGACAGCCTGGCGCAAGACAATGGCATCGAAATATCGCCAGAGAATCAGAGAAAATATGGTCATCATGGTGACGGAGATGGTCATGGATGTGGACAAAAAAACCGCTGTCGGCAAAGATCGCACTAAAAAACTCTATAAACAGATACCAAAAAATCACCCACAGAGACCGTCTACAATAGTATCGACGGCCTCTGTTTCGTTAAAATAAAACGTTCACTCTATTTGATTTATGCACAATCTGAAGTTCTCTCAAACTGCGCATTGTACAGTTCTGCATAAAATCCTTCCTTCGCCAGTAATTCTTCATGATTCCCCTGCTCAACGATATCTCCATCTTTCATTACTAGTATAGTATCCGCATCACGAATAGTCGACAATCGGTGTGCAATAATAAAACTGGTCCGCCCCTTCATCAGTGCGTCCATCGCCTTTTGAATCTGAATCTCTGTCCGAGTATCTACTGAGCTTGTCGCTTCATCCAAAATCAAGATCTTCGGATCTGCCAGAATCGCCCTCGCAATCGTCAAAAGCTGCTTCTGTCCTTGGGATACATTGCTGGCTTCCTCATTCAATTCCATATCGTAACCGCCCGGAAGCGTCTGTACAAAACGATGTACACGAGCCGCTTTCGCCGCCGCAATCACCTCTTCATCCGTTGCATCTAGCTTTCCATAACGGATATTTTCCCGGATAGTCCCATGAAACAACCAGGTATCCTGAAGCACCATCCCGAACATCTGCCGCAATGTATTGCGCTCAAAATTCCGGATATCATGGCCGTCTACCAGAATCGCTCCACTATTCACATCATAAAACCGCATCAACAGCTTAATCATCGTCGTTTTTCCTGCGGCGGTGGGACCCACAATCGCAATCTTCTGCCCTTCGGACACTCTCACAGAAAAATCATGAATGATGATCCGTTCTGGATTGTAACCAAAATGCACATGTGAAAATTCTACGTTTCCCTGCAAATCTTCTGGGGATACTGGGTCCACCGCCGTCTCCTCTTCTTCCGCTTCTTCCAGGAATTCAAAGACACGTTCCGCAGAAGCAGTCGTAGACTGTAGCATATTTGCGACTTGCGCCACCTGCTGTATGGGCTGCGTAAAATTGCGGACATACTGGATAAAGGACTGAATATCCCCCACTTCAATTGTTCCTCGAATCGCCAGATACCCTCCCAATATCGCAACTCCTACGTAACCCAAATTTCCGACAAACTGCATGATCGGCATCATCATTCCGGACAAAAACTGAGATTTCCAGGCAGAATCATATAATTTTTGATTCACTTCCTCGAAGGTATCCACAACATCCTGCTCTTTATTAAATGCCTTGACGATATTGTGTCCGGAATATACTTCCTCGACCTGCCCGTTTACAATCCCCAGATATTCCTGCTGCCATCGGAAATATTTCTGTGAATGTTTCATAATCAGAGAAATCATCGCCACAGAAATCGGTAGAATCGCAAGCGCTATCACAGTCATTAACGGACTGATCGAAAGCATCATCACCAAGACTCCAATCAACGTCGTGACGGACGTAATCATCTGCGTCGCACTTTGATTGAGACTCTGCCCGAGCGTATCCACATCATTCGTCACACGGGACAATACCTCCCCATGTGTTTTCTCATCAAAGTAGTGCATCGGAAGTCGATCAATTTTGCTGGATATTTCCTTTCGCAAGCGGTAAGTCGTCTTTTGAGAAATTCCGGTCATAATATATCCTTGCACAAAGGAACAAAACGCACTGATCACATACAAACCGAGTGTAATCAACAGAATTCTCCCGATTTTTTCAAAATCCATTCCGCTTCCGCCGGATATTTTACTTACCAGCCCCTGAAATATTTCTGTCGCCGCCTTACCCAAGATCTTCGGGCCGACGATATTGAACACGGTCCCTCCAACCGCAAAAATCAACACAAACAACATTTGGAATTTATAGATATTCAGGTAGCTAATCAGCTTTCGAATCGTTCCCCGAAAGTCTTTTGCCTTCTCTCCAGGGTTCCCCATTCTGCCATGTCTCCCGCCCATGGGACCTCTTCTGCTCTCTCTACTCATGTACGGACACCACCTTTCCCTGTCTATTTGCCGTAAGTTCCTCTTCTGATAACTGGGAAGCCGCAATCTGCCGATAGATTTCACAATTTTCTAATAATTCCTCATGTGTACCGATTCCCGCCACACTTCCTTCATCCAACACAATAATCTGATTGGCATGCAAAATGGTACTGATACGCTGCGCAACGATAATCACAGTACTGTCGGAAACCTTTTCCCGCAGAGCACGCCGAAGCGCCATATCCGTCTTATAATCCAACGCAGAAAAACTATCGTCAAATATCAATATTTTCGGATGTTTGGCAAGCGCCCTTGCGATAGAAAGTCGCTGCTTCTGCCCACCGGATACATTGGAGCCTCCTTGCGCGATCGTGCTTTCATATTGTTCCGGTTTCGTCTCGATAAATTCTGAAGCCTGCGCGATCTGCGCCGCTTCCATCATCTCTTCCTTCGTTCCGTCCGAATTTCCAAACAGTATATTGGAAGCGATATTTCCTGAGAAAAGTACTCCTTTTTGCGGGACATATCCAAGACAACTTCTTAGGTCGTGCTGCGTTAATTCACGGATATCCTTTCCATCCAGCGTAATTTGCCCCGCCGTGACATCATAAAAGCGGGGAATCAAATTCACCAGCGTAGATTTTCCACTTCCTGTACTCCCAATGATCGCGGTCGTCTCTCCCGGACGCGCCTCGAAAGAAATATCACAGAGAACCTCTTCACTTGCTCCCGGATAACCAAAAGATACATGATCAAATTTTACCACTCCTTCCAGTCGTTTCGGAAGTCGCTCTGGTTTCTTTGTGTCATGAATCACCGTCTCGCTGGTGAGAATCTCGTCCACACGCTCCGCCGCCACAGCCGCCCTTGGAAGCATAATAGAAATCATACAAATCATCAGAAAACTCATAATAATCTGCATGGTGTACTGAATAAAAGCCATCATATCTCCGACCTGCATCTGTCCCTCGCCGATTCCATGCGCGCCAGTCCAGACAATCAAAACAGAAATTCCATTCATAATCACCATCATAACCGGCATCATAAAAGTCATCGCACGATTGACAAACAAACTGGTTCTGGTCAGGTCTCTGTTCGCCTTGTCAAATCGCTCTTCCTCATATTTTTGTGTATTGAATGCCCGGATGACGGACAAACCCGTCAGAATCTCTCTCGTCACCAGATTCAATCTGTCCACCAGCTTCTGCATGATTTTAAACTTCGGCATCGCTACGGTAAAAAGCACCAACACCACACCTCCAATCAAGACCACCGCAAGTGCGATGATCCAGGACATGGAGACATTCGTCTGAAACACCTGATAGATCCCACCAATAGCCAGAATCGGGGCATATAAGACGATACGCAGCAACATTACCATCAACATTTGAATCTGCTGGATATCGTTCGTACTCCTGGTAATCAAAGAAGCAGTGGAGAAATGATCAAACTCATTGCTGGAAAATCCAACCACTTTATGAAACACACGACTGCGCAGATCCCGTCCTGCCGATGCGCCAACTCTGGACGCCAGAAGACCAACCAGAATGCTCGCCAACATTCCGAGAAGTGCCAATGCCATCATTTTCCCGCCTACTTTGAATAGATATCGAAGTTGAAGCTGATCCATATCCATTCCCAACTCTTTGTAAGCGGTTCGTATATAAGCTGTCCCGGCCTGCTCCACGATTGAATCCGGCATCTGGGCGATCTGTTCTTGCAACTGTTCCGGTCTGATCTCCGAATTTGTATTTTGATCAACCGGATTCCCTTCCATAATGGTTTCTCCATCCATTTTGCTCAGCTCGGCATCTAACCTCATAGAAAGTATCATAGCCGTTTTTATTCTATCGTACAGTCGATCTATCTCTTCTTCATTCCTGCGTATCTCCTCTTTCAGCACATATGCTTCCTTTCCATAAGCATCGGTATCCAACTCATAGGCATCTATGACTTCCTGCTTTTCTGCAGTTCCCACCATGAAGAAAAGAAGTCGATGCATCTGATCGACTGTAACAGCATTTGGAATCTTCTCTTCGATTCCGCCCTGCTGAATCCCAACATTCACAATATTCGATGTATAAGCCGGAAGCGATAGATCACAGTATGCCTGCGCGATCAAAACTGCAAAAACAGCAAGCACCGTTCTCCAATATGTTCCCATATATTTAAATAATCTTCCCATAGACATTTTCCTCGTCTTTCTATATCATGAATAAATCCATCTAGAAAAGATAAAAAAGAATGAGAATCGTTGCGACATTTTTCACTTCGATTCTCTCGACTCTTTCTCTTACTTTCTTATCTATTCTATATATCTTATATTTGCCGAAGCCTCTGTATAATCTCCTCGCAGATTGTATACAAATCTTTCTCGTCTGTATCTATTATTACTTCCGCTGCTGCCGCATACTTTGTATGACGTTTCTCCATCATGGACTGAATATACTCTATCGTCATATTACCATCCAAAAGCGGTCTCTCTTTATTGTTTCTGACCCGCTCCAAGATCGTCTCCGGTCGCGCAGTCAACCAGACAACTCTTCCACTCTTTTTCATCTCCTCAACATTCTCTTCTCGCAATGCCACACCACCACCACAGGATACAATGACATTCGACCGTTCCCGCATCTCGACCAATAGTTTTGTCTCCAAATCCCGAAAATAGGATTCTCCATATTCTGTAAAAATATCCGGAATACTCATCCTTTCACGCCGTACAATCTCCTGATCCATCTCGATTACATCCATCGCAATCATAGGACTCAACTGCCTGGCAACCGTCGACTTCCCAGATCCCATGAAGCCGATCAAAAAGATGTTGTAAGGAATCACTTTTACGACATCTATATTCCTTCTCTTTTGGCTATCACAATCCTTCATTTCTTCCAGTCCTTTCTGCACTTTCCGTCCATCTTTCGGATTCTTTCTATTGGCCTATGGTATCATAATCCATTTTTCTTTGCAACGTTACATCATCCAGAGAATAAGAAAAAAGCCAGAAGCCTTGAAAATCAAAGCATCTGGCACTTTCAAAAACAGGGGATGAGAGAATCGAACTCCCACCAAAGGTTTTGGAGACCCCTATCATACCATTTGACCAATCCCCTACAAATAACCACTTGATATTTATACCATAAAGCGATCTATTTGTCAACCGAAAAATGCTTTCAC
>JAAVXR010000020.1 GCA_022790755.1 Hespellia sp.
ACGAGGTAGATAGGGCAGAGGTGGAAGTACAGTAATGTATGGAGCTGACTGTTACTAATCGGTCGAGGGCATAACCAAAGTGGGGATTGGTGTGGATGAATGATTTCTTTGTATGTTTTTTTGATGGTACATTTGTATTAATTAAATAATCCTCGATAGCTCAATGGTAGAGCACGCGGCTGTTAACCGCGGGGTTGTTGGTTCGAGCCCAACTCGGGGAGCTAAAAACTCATAGACATTTATGTTTATGAGTTTTTTTTGGTAAAAATATCTTTTTAGCTACGAATATAGTTGACAAACCAGAAGGCAAATTCATATAATAATATGCGGTGATATCATATGTAGTTCACTTATGAAAAACTAGGAGGTAAAGAAAGATGAAAAGCATTCGGACAAAAATCACCCTGTGCCTTATGGTGACGGTCCTGGCTACACAGCTTGTGGTGGGTGCATCCAGTATTACCCTCAACTATAACAGCACCATTGCGACTGTGGATCAAATGATGAGTGAGACTGCAGTTCTCGCGGCAGAACGCATTGAACAGGAACTGACTGCCTACAAGAATGTTGCTATGGACACCGGTTGCGTTCCGCAACTTCTCGACGAAACTGTTCCATTGGAGGAAAAACGGTCAATCATAGATGAACGTGTTGAAATGCACGATTTTCAACGAGGGAATATTATTGGCCCAGATGGTATTAGTATCTTCGATGGAAATGATTACTCCGATCGAGAATATGTCAAACAGGCAATGCAGGGTAATGTTTACGTATCAGAACCGTTAATCAGCAAAATAACGGGAGAGCTTTCTATTATGGTAGCAGCTCCGATCTACAAAGGGGGAATCCAAGGTTCCGATATAGAAGGTGTAGTCTATTTTGTTCCCCATGAGACTTTCCTGAACGATATTGTTTCCTCAATTCATGTCAGCGAGCACAGTCGTTCTTATATGATTAATCGTTCTGGAGATACGATTGCGGATACTACATTGGACACGATTACTGTTCAAAATATTGAGGCTGAAGCAGAAAGCGATTCTTCTCTGAAAGAGTTGGCATTGATTCATGCTGCTATGCGTGAAGGGGAGAATGGCTTTGGAAACTACAAGAGCGGTAAGAAGAGTATGTTTGCTGCTTATGCGCCAGTAAACGGTACGGACGGATGGAGTGTTGCAGTGGTTGCTCCACAGTCAGATTATCTCTCTACTACATATTTTGATATTGTCATAAACTTGGTGATGATGGGACTTGCCATTCTGCTTTCCATCGTAGTTGCTTTGAGATTAGCTAACAGTATTGGTCGCCCGATGAAAGCTTGCGCAGAACGTATGCGTTTGTTAGTGGAAGGTGATCTGGAATCTCCAGTTCCGGAAGTTGTCAGTAGGGATGAGACCGGAATGTTGACACAGTCTACCGCTGAACTTGTGGAAGGTCTGTCTACCATTATTCATGATATTGGCTATCTTCTGGGTGAGATGGCAAATCAAAATTTGAATATTCAGTCCCAGTATCGTGACGCATATGTAGGTGATTTTCAGAGTATTCTGCATTCCATGCGCAACCTTAAGGTGGAGTTGAGTGATATTCTCCGCCAAATCAATGTTTCTGCGGAACAGGTGTCAAGCGCTAGTAATCAGGTATCTTCAAGCGCCCAGAATTTGAGTCAGGGAGCCGTTGAACAGGCCAGTTCTGTAGAAGAGCTTGCAGCTCGGATCAATGAGATTTCTGATCAAGTCAAGGATACTGCGGACAGTGCGCGGGAAGTGCGCGAACAGACTCATCATGCAGGTGAAGGTGTTTCTGTTTGTAATCAACAGATGCAGGAATTGATGAGTGCTATGGATAAGATTCATTCCAGTTCAGATGAGATTGGAAAGATCATTAAGACTATAGAAGACATTGCGTTCCAGACTAATATTTTGGCATTGAACGCTGCCGTAGAAGCGGCACGGGCAGGTGCTGCAGGGAAAGGATTTGCCGTTGTGGCAGATGAAGTTCGTAATCTTGCTAGTAAGTCCGCGGAAGCGTCTAAGAATACCTCCCTGCTTATTACGCACTCTACAGAAGCAGTGCAGACAGGTACAGAGATTGCAAAACATACGGCTGATGCCTTATTAGATGTTGTAGAAAACATTCAATCTATGGTGGATTCTATTGACCAGATCTCTGCAGTTTCAAATGATCAGTCTGAAGCTGTTCTGCAGGTTAATGATGGAATCACACAGATTTCAATGGTTGTTCAGAGTAATAGTGCTACGGCTGAGGAGAGCGCGGCAGCCAGCGAGGAACTTTCTGCCGAGGCTGCTAATTTGAAGCAGCTGGTAGATCAGTTTACACTTGCCCAAAATTAAAAAAATAGATTGCAAAAGGAGCTATCGGTTATTCTCGATCTAGCTCCTTTTGATTTGTGTAAACATATTCCCGGTGAGTCATTCCCGGTGATTACTTTGTCATTTTATTGTCATAAAAGAAATATTGTGCTATGATAAAAAGAAACAAAAGAAGGAGGAGAATTGATGCTTCAGGCAAATGTAATTGCAGTGGATCTGGGAGCGTCTAGTGGTCGATTGGTTCGGGTGTCCATCGAGAATGGGGAACTGGAACTGGAAGAAGTTCATCGGTTTCCAAATGAAGGTATTTATATAAATGGACGAATTTATACGGATATATTGTCCATATTTCATGAAATTCTTGCTGGACTACAAAAAGTCTGTCTTAGCGGAAGAAAGATAGACGCGATAGGGATTGACAGTTGGGGTGTAGATTTTGCGTTCTTAGATACCGACGGTGAACTGTTGGGCAATCCTTATCATTATCGAGATACGCAAGGGACTGGCATGATAGAGGCAGCGGAAAAGATCTTTGGAAAGCGTGGACTGTTCTATGAAACAGGGATTCAGGATATGTGGAACAATACCGTTTATCAGATTATGGGTATACAGAAGCGCAAGCCGGCCTATCTTGATCGTGTAGGGCACATGTTGATGATTCCTGATATATTAGGTTATTTCCTGACGGGAAGCAAAACTGTGGAATATACCAGTGCATCTACGACACAAATGTATGATGTAAGAGAAAAAAAGTGGGCGGATAAGGTATGCCGGGAACTCGGGATAAGATCAGAAATGCTTCCTGAAGTGGTGATGACAGGAACAGAAAAAGGTGTATTAACTGCGGACGTAAAGAAGTTGATTGGCCTGGCGGAGGAAGAATCGTTACGTCTGATTGCGACGGCTGAACATGACTCGGCTGCAGCGGCTTATGCGGTTCCAACGGATGAAACGCATTATATTTTTATCAGTTCAGGAACTTGGTCAATTATTGGATGGGTAACAGATGATCCGATCGTTACGGATGAGATTTTTGAAAAAGAATATTCGAATGAGGGGGCTGCATTTGGGAAAGTCAAGTTAGTGAAGACGATTATGGGAATGTGGCTGATTCAGGAACTGCGGAAATGCTGGAAACGTCAGGGAAAACAGATTGATTATGGATTTCTTGTGGAGGCAGAAGAAAATGCTGCTCCATTCTCGCATTTCATTGATGTGGACGATGCATTGTTTGCATCGCCTATGGACATGGAAGCCGCCATCAATCAGTATTGTGCGCAGACTGGTCAAAGTATCATGGAAGAACAGGGCGACTTTTATCGAACAGTTATGGAATCATTGGCATTTAAGTACCGGGAGTCCATTGATGATCTAGAGAAGATTTCCGGGAAAACGGTAGATAAAGTCTATCTGTTGGGTGGTGCGATTCAAGATCATGCATTTTGTCAGTATATAGCTAATGCGACTGGGAAGCAGGTGAGCGCAGGACCAATCGAGGCAACTGCGATTGGAAATGCAATGATTCAAATGGAAGCGTTAGGTGTGTTTTCTGATGAAAAGGCGCATACGGAAGCGATTAAAAAGTTTGCAGATATCAGCTGTTATGAACCGCAAGAAACAGAATTGTGGGATCGGATGTATGAAACATACAAGAGAGTAACTACAAAAGAAAAATAAAATGTCTTAGTAACATTGTAGTACTGATTTAGAAAGGAGAATAGGAAGATGAAAACAGTAAAAGACAAACAGGTTTTAGTCGGAGCAGATCTCTCTGGTGCAGCATTGAAGAATGTGATTGTGGAACATTTGAAGAAAAAAGGCTGGGAAGTGACAGATATTGGTGTGAAGGATGAACACGAGGAGAACCCAGAGATGTTTCATCGAATTGGACTTAAAGTGGGCGCAAAGATTGCAGAGCGTGAATTTGAGCGTGCGCTGATTTTCTGTGGAACTGGAATGGGAATCCATATTGCGGCAAGTAAATGTCCACATGTACATAGTGCCGTAGTAGAGTCAGTGCCGGCAGCGCTTCGCTGTATAACAGGGAACAACTGTAATGTAATGGCAATGGGCGGCTTTTACGTTGCTCCGCAGACGGGGATTGAGATGGCGGAAGCATTTTTGGAGCATAATCTAGGGGAAGGGTATGAATACTGGGAGAATTTCTATGAATTCCATAAGCTTGCGTATGATGAATTGGAGGCTTTTGATTATGAGGAATTCAAAAAGAATGGCTTTGAAGTGAAAAAGCTAGGGGAAGTAGATCTCCAGGAAGCTCCATTAAGATAGGTGCCAAGAGTTCTTTAGACGGCAGAGAGATGATAAAAAGATACGAGATTGGATCATGAGAAAGGAAAAATAGAATTATGAATTTAAATATGCTTCATCCAGCGGAACAGTTGGCAATCATTATCAAACGAGTCTACAATCAACGTCGAACAACTACGTCCGGGGGAAATATTTCGATTAAGGATGAGAATGGTGATATGTGGATCACGCCTGGTGCGATTGATAAAGGAAATCTGACAAAAGATGATATGATTTGCATTAAGCCGGATGGCACCATAATTGGACGGCATAAGCCAAGTAGTGAATATCCATTTCATCAGAGAATTTACGAGGTACGGCCAGATTTACGGGCAGTTTTACATGCGCATCCGTCTGCATTAGTTGCGTTTTCAATTGTAAGGAAGTTGCCGGACACTACATTAACCCCGCAAATTTATTATGAGTGTGGTAAGCCGGGAATGGCGAAGTATGCGATGACAGGAAGTGAAGAATTAGGCGAGAAGATTGCGGAAGTGTTTGCTCAGAATTTGAATGTCGCTATCCTGGAGAATCATGGAGTCGTTGTAGGTGCGGGATGTCTACAGGATGCGTTTGGTCTGTTTGAGACGATGGAGTCTGCGGCAAGAATGGAGATAAATGCAACGACGATAGGAAGCAAAAAATCACTGGATGTGGAGCTTTTGGAGAGTTGCAGAGAAACGCAAGCTTCGGAGTTACCGGAGTTTGTTTGTGAAAGCTATAGTAGTGCTGAGAAGGAAGCAAGAAAAACGATCTGTGATTTTGCAGCGCGTGCATACAGACAAGAATTGATAAATTCTGTACAAGGTTCCTTTTCAGAACGAACTGGAGAGCATAGCTTTGTGATTACACCGCATCATTGCGACCGACTTTCGCTGGAACCTGCAGATATTGTTTCTGTGGAAAATGGAGCCGTAGAAAAGGGCAAGGTTCCAAGTGCTATGGTGTTAATTCACGAGGCAATTTATGAACAACATCCGGAAATTCATAATATTATTATCTGCCAGCCAATGAACGTGACTGCATTTGCAGTTACAGACACGCCGTTGGATTCTCGGACAATCCCAGAAAGCTATATTAATATGAGGGATATTCCAAGGTTGCCAAAACCAATTATGATGTTGGATGCAAAAGAAGTGGCGGCTGCTTTTAATGAAAGTACTCCGATTGTTCTTGCACAAAACGATAGTGTGATCGTAACAGGAGACAATATGTTGCAGGTGTTTGATCGCTTAGAAGTAGCAGAGTACAGTGCGATGTCCATTATTATGTCAAAGAATCAAGGAGAGATGGTTCCAATTGATGAAAAAGGGCTGGAGGACATCCGGAAAGGATTTCATTTAAAATAGGCTATCGGATACTCGAATCATTGTTATTTGTCGATTTAGAGCGCTTGATGTAAGCGAAACTGATTTGTTATGGAATCTTAGATGTAAAGCTCTTGCCGAACGTCTAAGGTTCCGTAAAAATGTGTAAATTCAGCCAAAGAATTCAGCCCTTCGCTGAAAGCAAACTTTAAATAAGTTAGATTTCGTAACAATGAGGATGTAGGTGAACTGCTACAAGTTAGGAAAGTTTGTGAGGGATAGTACTTGCATTATTATGAAAAATATGGTATCATATAAGACGTCGCTGAGATAACGACAGATTTATGGTGTGTAAATATGGCTCCGTGGTCAAGCGGTTAAGACATCGCCCTTTCACGGCGGTAACACGGGTTCG
>JAAVXR010000001.1 GCA_022790755.1 Hespellia sp.
TGTGCCCTTTGGGTATACCCTAATTACCCGCGCGGAGCGCATGTATTACGGTGTGCCCTTTGGGTATACTATGGATGGAAAGGGGAATTTACAAGATGGATATTGGAATTACCGGTAAACAGACGATTGTGGTGGAGAAACCTATGACGGCCGAAGTGGTTGGCAGCGGCCAGCTTCCGGTATTTGCGACTCCATGTATGATCGCATTGATGGAGAATACGGCAAGTGGCAGTGTGGCTCCATATCTGGAAGAAGGGCAGGATACGGTTGGCACTTGTGTTCGCGTGGAGCATGTTTCGGCCACTCCTGTCGGGATGACTGTGACCTGTGAGACGAAACTGACAGAGATTGATGGAAGACGTTTGATTTTCCAGGTCAAAGCCTGTGATGAGGCTGGATTGATTGGGGAAGGAATCCATGAGCGTACCATTATTAATGTTCAAAGATTTGTAGAGAGAGCGCAGGCAAAACGACCAGCAGAATCTAAATAATCTTGCCGCCAATTTGGCAGCGAACTTTCAAAGTAAAAAGAACCGTATGGAAAGGGTACCCCTTTCCATACGGTTCTTTTTGTTAATCACATTTCCATGTATTGCTTTTTAATATCTAAATTATATGAATTCAATTTATATATAAAAAGGTACAATTCCATTCTGATTAAAGTTTTGTTACGTTGACAGCCTGAGGACCTTTTGTTCCTTCGGTTACGTCAAATTCAACTTCCTGGCCTTCTTCGAGAGTCTTGTATCCGTCCATGTTCAGTCCTGTGTAGTGAACAAATACATCGTTGCCCTCAGCATCGGAAATGAATCCATAACCTTTTTGGTTGTTGAACCATTTTACTGTACCTGTGCTCATTTTGTGTTACCTCCATTAATGAAAAATAATAAGTTACGTATTGTACGAGCACACTTTGAGTCCAAAATGTATAACAATACAAATAAAGAGTAGCATATTCAACAATCGGTGTCAACGAGTTTGTTGGATTAAAGAGGGAATATCCAGAAATTCTGATATTTTCTTATAATAAAAATAAAATCGCGACAAATTCTAAATTATTAAATTCTCATAATTTAGATTCTGTTTCGATTGAAAAATAAAGTGAAATAGTATATACTTATGTCATGCGAGTCGTACTCGTAAGAATAAGGCATGCGGATGTATGACTGAAAACGGTAAAGGAGAATAGGTTTATGAAAGAAATGAATTACGTTGTGAATGATCCAGAAGGTATCCATGCAAGACCGGCAGGATTGTTAGTGAAGAAGGCAGCAGGCTTTAAGTCAAAGGTATCTCTTACTAAGGGTGGTAAGACGGTAGATGCAAAAAGAATTCTCGGAGTAATGGGATTGGGTGTAAAGCAGGGAGAAGAAGTTACGGTTTCTGTAGAAGGCGAAGATGAAGATGTAGCTATGACTGCTTTAGAAGAATTCTTTAAGGAGAACTTGTAAAAATCTATTCAGATAGAGGTTGTAGGAGAGAATATGATTACATTAACAGGAAAAAGAGTATTCAGTGGAGTTGCAATCGGCAAGATCTCTTTTTACAAGCGCAGCGAGAAAGTGATTAAGAGAGAGCATGTAGAAGATATTGATGCCGAATTTCAGCGTTTTATCGACGCAAAAGATATTGCGATGGAGCAGCTCAAAGGTTTATATGATAAAGCGATGAAAGATGTGGGGGAAGCGAATGCTGCGATCTTCGAAGTACATCAGATGATGCTGGAAGATTTGGACTACATGGAATCCATCGAAAATATCATTAAATCTCAGAAGGTAAATGCAGAGTATGCGATTGCCACGACAGCAGATAATTTTGCCGAGATATTTGCATCCATGGATGACGCATATATGCAGGGAAGAGCGGCAGATGTCAAGGACGTTTCTGAGCGTGTATTGGGGATTCTGACAGGAGTGGAGGAGTCTGTGGTTCAAACGGACGAACCTGCAATCATTGCCGCAGATGATTTGGCGCCGAGTGAGACCGTACAGCTAGATAAGAGCAAAGTGCTTGCATTTGCAACGATGTTTGGTTCTTCCAATTCCCATACGGCGATTTTGGCAAGAACGATGAATATTCCGGCTATCATCGGGCTGGGCGAAGAACTGAAACCGGAATATGACGGAAAGCTTGCGATTGTGGATGGTTTTACCGGCAATATTTACATAGAACCTGATGCCAAGACGATGGACGAGATGCGTGAGAAGCAACGCAAAGACCAGGAAGAAAAGGCGCTTCTGGAATTGCTGAAAGGCAAGGAGAATGTGACAAAGAGTGGGCAGAAAATCAATGTATATGCCAATATTGGTAATGTATCTGATCTTGGCGCAGCATTGAAAAATGATGCCGGGGGAATCGGATTGTTCCGAAGTGAATTTTTGTATCTGGAGAATGACACGTTCCCGACGGAGGAGCAGCAATTTTCTGTATACAAACAGGTGGCAGAAGGTATGGCCGGCAAGAAGGTCATCATCCGTACCTTGGATATCGGAGCGGATAAGCAGGTGGATTACTTCAATCTGGATAAGGAAGAGAATCCTGCTTTGGGATATCGTGCGATCCGTATCTGTCTGACGAGACCGGAGATTTTCAGAACACAGTTGAGAGCGCTTTATCGTGCGGCGGTGTTTGGAAATATTTCGATTATGTTCCCGATGATTATATCTGTTGCGGAAGTTCGCAAGATCAAAGAGATCATTGCAGATGTCAAGGAAGAATTGAAGAATGAAGATATCCCATATAAAGAGGATGTGGAAATCGGTATTATGATTGAGACTCCGGCGTCTGTTATGGTGAGTCGTGAGTTGGCGAAAGAGGTTGACTTCTTCAGTGTGGGAACAAATGATCTGACGCAGTATACGCTGGCAATTGACCGTCAGAATTCGAAATTGGATGCGTTCTATGATCCGCATCACCCGGCGGTACTTTCCATGATTCGTATGGCGGCGGAGAATGCACATGCGGAGGGCAAATGGATAGGAATCTGTGGAGAACTCGGTGCAGATTTAGAGTTGACAGAGGAATTCCTGGCGATGGGATTGGACGAATTATCTGTTTCCCCGTCTATGGTATTGCCGCTTAGAAAGAGAATACGTGATTTATAATGAGTATGACACGCCGATTTGCTAGATCGGTTTAAAGACATCAGGCTTTTCTTGACAGTTGGAGAAAAGCCTGGTGTTTTTCAATTTTTCTGTTGTATACTACTTGACAATTTGAGAAAAAAGATTTATAAATTATTTATACGTATAAATGAAACGAGGACATGCAGGAAAGGAGAATTGTAAAATGTCAAAAATCAGAGAAGTGTTTGAACAGGGAGATGGAATTCTGCAGCTTTTACCAACATGGGTGCCGAGACCGTTCAATCGCCCGGGACGCCGATTGCGATTACATCCGGATGATTATTTTGCGATGGGAATGGATCGGGGAGCCATTGTTGAGAGATGGTTCAGTTCTATTACGCATGTTGAGACGGAAGGCGCGGAAGAATTTGAAGGAATGAGTTTTGTCAATGTGAATGACAAGTTGGAAGATAAGATTCTGTTCCGGGATTTTATCGACGAACTTGGGGCGGAATTGATCGGAGAAGAGCTGATGGACAAGTATGGAACCTGGCCGATGTATTCTAAGTTCTACGATTATGATATGCCGTTGTTCCATCACATTCATCACGCAGAAGAGGCATGTGAGAAGGTTGGCGTCAAACCAAAGCACGAACACTATTTCTTCCCCAAACAATACAATCAACATCTGGGACAGATGCCAGTCAGCTATTTTGGATTTGATCCTTCTGTGACGAAAGAAGAAGTGATAAAAAGATTGAAAGATTATACGGTGCGTGATACCAGAATTACAGAATTATCCAGGGCATTTCGAATTGAGTTGGATACGGGATGGTATACGCCGGCGGGAGTGGTACATGCTCCTGGGTCTCTCTGTACATACGAGCCACAGTGGAACAGTGACGTGATGGCAATCTGGGAAAACGTGGTGAATGGAGAAGTGTTCCATTATAATGATCTGTCGGGTTACCTGCCGGAGGAGGATAAGAAGGATATTGAGAAAATCTTTGAGGTGGCAGATTGGGAGAAAAATACCTGTGTTGATTATCGGAAACGGTATTTCCATCGTCCGGTGGAGGAGCAGACAGGTGACGGATATGAGCAGAAATGGATTGTGTATGGAAATGACTTTGTAGGTGGCAAAGAGTTGGTGGTAGAACCGGGTAAGACGGTTGATGTCAAGGACCCGTGTGCATACGGATGCGTTGTGATCGAGGGATATGGTAAAATCGGGAAATTCGCCTGTGAGACTCCTACATTGATTCGCTATGGACAGGCGACGGCTGATGAGTTCTTTGTAAGCAAACAACGGGCGCAGCAAGGTGTTACGATCACAAATACCTCCAAATATGAGCCTCTCGTGATTCTGAAACATTTTGGACCAGACGGAAACATTTTGCAGAACTGGTAGAGAAAGGGAGCGTAAAGAAAGCTATGAAAGACGAAAAGAGAGGTATCGCAGTCGCAGGCTCTCTGATTGCGGATACATTTTATAAGATTGATACATACCCTAAGTCTGGGACGCTTGCGAATGTTTGGGATCGGACAATGCATATCGGCGGAACGGGAAATCTGATACAGGATCTGGCGAGGCTGGATGCAAAGCTTACGGTAAAGGTGAGCGCAATCGTCGGCGACGATGACAATGGGAAAATGATTCGGGAGAGGTTATCCAAGTATGCCAATATAGATCTCGGCAATCTTACGGTAGAAGGTGAGAGTGCGCAGACGTTGGTAATGAACGCGCAGGATACGAAGGAGAGGACATTTTTCACGATTCCAGGGGCAAATGATGTCTTTGAAGAAAAATACATTGACTGGGACCATATTGATGCGAAAATATTCCAGATGGAATATATTCTGTTGATGGGGAAAGTGGATGGACCGGATGCCGAATTTGGAACACATGGTGCGCGAATCTTACACGAGGCAAAGCAGCGGGGGATGAAGACGTCCATTGATATCGTGTCCTCCAAAAATGAGCATGCAAAAGATATCATATCCTGTGCGCTGAAATATACGGATTATTGCTCAATCAATGAGACGGAGGCGGAACTTGCGACTGGGATTACGGTTGCGCCGGATGGTGAATTCTGTGAAGAGAAGGTAAAAGAGGCGATGCTGGATCTGAAGGAAAAGGGCATTTCAGAATGGATTGTCATTCATTCCCCTAAGTGCAGTTATGGTTATGATTGTAAGACAGATCAGTTTCTTCGTGTTCCGAGTCTGAAATTACCGGATGGATATATCAAAGGGACCAACGGAGCCGGAGACGCCTATTGCAGTGGAATATTGTATGGCGCTTATCAAAATTATTCTCTGGAACAGTCTATGAGATTGGCGACTGCCTGCGCAGCATGTTCTCTCTCAGAGTTGAATGGAACCGACGGATTACGACCGGTGGAGCAGGTATGGGAACTGGAAAAGCAGTTTCGGTGAAAAGCAGGAAGGAAGACCGTATGAGCAAGCCAAGACCGACCATGCGTGATGTAGCAAATTTAGCGGGAGTCACACAGCCTACGGTATCTTATGTGATCAATGGCACCGCAAATATTTCAGAAGAGGTAAAAGAAAAGGTATATCGGGCGATCAGAGAACTGCATTACGAACCAAATTATAATGCGAGAGTATTGAAGACGAATAAGAGCAGTATGATTGGAATCATCATTCCGGATATATCCAATGAATACTATGCCAAAATGGTGAATTTGGTTGAGGCAGAACTGACGAGACAGAATTACACGATTATGATTAGTTCTACCAATTACGATGAGGAGACAGAAAGTTCCTGCGTGCGGCAGATGTTGCTTTATAATGTGGATGGAATCATTGTGATGTACCAACTTTTGAATCGGAATTGCTGGAAACTATTACAGGAATCAGGGCGGAAAGTGGCGGTGCTGGAGGGCGGGAATGTCTGTCGGAATCTGCCGTGTATCGACGTAGACGACCACCTGGGTGGATACATTGCGGCGAGGCACTTGATTATGCAAGGAAGGAAACGGATCGTTTACGTAGGCCAAAATGTGAAAATGGAAGCGCTCACGGCACGGTATCAGGGATATGTGGATGCGATGAAAGAGGCGGGACTGTTTCAGAAAGCTCTAGTCTATGAGACCGCGGGGCCCGGCGATAAATGGAAGGAAGGCGTTGCGATTGGACAGCGCCTTCTGGCACAAGAGATTGATGGAATGATCGTGTCTTCCGATATTGTGGCCGTAGGAATCTTGAAGGTTTTACTGCAGGCAGGGAAGAAAATTCCAGAAGAAATCGCATTGGTTGGGTATGACGATATTCCACTGGCAGAATTGTTTGTTCCTGCACTTACCTCGGTGGCACAGCCCACGGAAGAAATGTGTGCTTTCGCAGTGGAACAGATGCTAAAATCGAATTCCGGGAAAAAAGAAGCGACAAAGCGTACATTGACGCCAAAACTGAAGATTCGGGATACTGCATAGGAAGGTTGGATGTATATGGGATTACTTTTCACGGCCCAGGAATGCGCTGATCTACATACTCCGTGGGAATATAATTCCGGATATTGGAACTGGCTGCAAGGAGAATATTGGTAAAAGATTGTCAATTGCTTTCATTTGTGGCATAATAGGAATTGTATCCACATAACTCTCATGTGTATGTCTATTTTAGGCGTATGCAGGTTTACTGGTTGAAGATGTGATCAAACAGAGGAGGAAGAACATGAAAAAAAATCTGATTGTAGGACAGTCAGGAGGCCCGACGGCTGTGATTAATTGCAGCTTATATGGTGTGGTATCCGAGGGGGAACGCCAAGAGAATGTAGATAAAGTATATGGAATGGTCAATGGAATCGAAGGATTTCTGAAGGGGAATTACCTTGATTTTGCCGCAATGGATTCAAAAGAAAAATTATTGTATACGCCGGGAGCATTTTTAGGCTCTTGTCGGTATAAACTGCCGGAAGATTTCGCAGATCCGGTATATCCGGAAATATTTAAAAAGCTGGAAGAAATGAACATTGGATATTTCTGTTATATTGGTGGGAATGATTCGATGGATACGGTGAGTAAGTTGTCCAGATATGCGTCTTCTGTGAAAAGTGATATTCGATTTATCGGTGTGCCAAAGACGGTGGACAATGATCTGGTCATGACGGACCACACGCCGGGATTTGGCAGTGCAGCAAGATATGTGGCGCAGACTGTGCGTGAAATCACGAGAGACGCAAGTGTATACGACAAAGAAGCAGTGACAATCGTGGAGATAATGGGACGACATGCCGGATGGCTGACCGCTGCTGGAATGTTGGCGAGACAACAAGGAGATCGCAACCCATATTTGATTTATTTGCCGGAAGTGGCGTTTGATGTGGAGCGGTTTATCCGTCAAATTCAGGAGGCCATGAAAGAATGTAAGGCGTTGGTGGTTTGTGTATCAGAGGGAATCCGAGATCAGGATGGGACTTTTATCTGTGAATATGATTCGGAGGCGGCAGTTGATAACTTTGGACATAAAATGTTGACGGGCTGCGGAAAATATCTGGAACGATTGGTGCAAAATCGTTTGGGTGTCAAGGTGAGATCTGTGGAACTGAATGTCAGCCAAAGATGTTCTGCGGCATTGATGTCGAAGGCGGACCAGAAGGAAGCTGTAGAGGCCGGTATGTTTGGAGTGAAAGCGGCGGTTTCTGGCGAGACAGGAAAAATGGCGGCTTTCTCTAGAAAAGGCAGTGCGCCTTACGAGATGGAGTGTACGCTCCAGGATGTGAATTTGATCTGTAATCAGGAGAAGACGGTTCCGAAAGAATGGATTATCCGTGATGGCTCTGATGTCAGTCAGGACTTTATGGAATATGCGCTTCCTTTGATTCAGGGAAGAATTGATTTGCCGGAAGATGAATTTGGGCTGGCAGATTTTGTAAGAAGATAAAAAGAAATCATAAGAACATCAGGGGAGCTGTCGCTTTACGATTTTTCATTTGTGAAAGCGGCAGCTTCTTGTTTTTTGGGTTTCAAAAGAATAGAAAATTTGTTCGATTTTTTCCATACAAGTATTGTATTTTTATCTCAGATGTGTTATTCTAATAAAAAGAACGCTTGTTCTATATGCGGGGTGAGGATAAAAAGATGAATCAGATCATGAATACAAAACGATTGGATATGAGAGAAGATCGAATGGAAAATGCTGTTTGGCATACCGGGGAGAAGAGCGACCTTTCTATTCAGGAAAAATTGAATATCTTGACAGATGCCGCCAAGTATGATGTCGCCTGCACTTCCAGCGGAGTGGACCGCAAAGGAGATGGAACAGGAATTGGGAATTGTAAGGCAAGCGGAATCTGTCACAGTTTTTCTTCGGACGGGCGTTGTATTTCGCTTCTGAAGATTCTCTTTACGAATGAATGCATCTTTGACTGTAAGTATTGTCTGAATCGTTCTTCCAATGATGTGCCAAGGGCATCTTTTACTCCGGAAGAAGTGTGTACTTTGATGATCGAATTCTATCGCAGGAACTATATAGAAGGGCTCTTCTTGAGTTCCGGTATTCTAAAGAGCCCAGATTATACGATGGAATTGATCTATAAGACTTTATATCTGTTGCGTAAGAAGTACCGTTTTCAGGGATATATTCACGTCAAAGCAATCCCTGGGGCAAGTCCGGAGTTAATCCGAATGACAGGGTTCCTTGCGGATCGTATGAGTGTGAATTTGGAATTGCCGACTGCGGAGGGGTTGAGGAAACTGGCTCCACACAAGAACAGGAAGAATATTCTAACGCCTATGCGTATGGTGCAGAATGGACGGGAAGCGAATAAAGAGGAGTTAAAGTTATATCGGAATGCACCGCAGTTTGTACCGGCAGGCCAGAGTACGCAGATGATCATCGGAGCGACGCCTGATACAGATTATCAGATTTTGAATGTGGCAGAATCTTTGTATCAGAAGTTTGCGTTGAAAAGGGTGTTCTATTCGGCGTTTGTGAATGTGAATCAGGGAAGAGTATACCGCAACGATCAGGAAGGTTTGCTTCCGGTTCAGGGAGAAGAAGGGCCTCCGTTGTTGCGGGAGCACAGACTGTATCAGGCGGACTGGCTTCTGCGGTTTTATCAGTTTGAGGCGTCGGAACTTTTGTCGGAAGACCAGCCGAATTTTAATATCTGGCTGGATCCAAAGTGTCATTGGGCGTTGAAGCATCTGGAGATTTTTCCGGTAGAGGTAAATAGAGCAGATTATCACACACTATTGCGTGTTCCAGGTGTTGGATACAGGTCCGCGTCCAGAATTGTCAAGGCTAGACGCATTGCACCGCTTACATTTGAGGATTTAAGAAAGATCGGGGTGGTACTGAAGCGGGCGCTGTACTTTCTGACTTGCAATGGAAAAATGATGTATCCGGTCAAAGTGGAGGAAGATTATATCACAAGAAACTTGTTGAATACAAAAGAAAGACTTCCAGATAGTGTGTCAGGAATCACTTTTAAGCAGTTGTCTCTGTTTGACGATGTGAGTTTTCAGAAAGAGAATTTGCAGGAGGTGATTTCCGGATGAAACAGCTCTATGTGTGTGAAGATTCTATTATGGGAATATATTCTGCAATCTATGACGCCTGGAAAGAGAGTCGAGTGGAGGGAGACAATGGAATACGACTGATCGGGCAATTTGAAGGGGAATTATTCTGTGAATATCATATTGTGGAAGAGACAACGCATAAAGCGATGGCAGTGGAAGCGATGATGAAAAAGCATATTGGACTGGATGCGTACTGGGACATCTATCATGCACTGATGTCGCCGGCGCCTGACCGGGCAGATGCAGTTCTTGGAGTGATGCAGACGGCAAGAACGCTTCAAGATCCCAGAAAAGTGATGCAGTTTTTGAGTCATCCGAAGGTGGAAAGAGTGTTCGAACTCAGCCGGATGGTGGCAAATGAGGCACATTTTTTTGTGGAGTTTCTACGATTTCGAGAGTTGGAGAATGGAATTCTCTTTTCGGAGATAACGCCGAAGAGCCAAGTGTTGACTTGCATTGCGGATCATTTTGCAAATCGTTTCCCGCTGGAGAATTGGATGATTTATGATAAGACGCATCAGACGTATCTGGTGCATGAGTCGAGGAAGCATTGGATTCAGGTGTTGGGTGAAGATTTGAATTTGGAAGCGATAAACCATGTGTCAAGAGCGGAGCAAGAGTATGCGTCTTTGTGGAAGGCTTTTTGCAGGACCATTGCGATCGAGGAACGAAAAAATCTCAAATTGCAGAGAAATAATCTGCCACTTCATTTCCGAAGAGACATGTTGGAGTTTCAGGCAGGGTCACGATAATAGATGAAGAACAAAGAAGAGGCATTTTATGGAAGAACAGCAGACAATTAAGATTTCTGTTCGCAATCTAGTGGAATTTATTCTGCGCAGTGGAGATATTGACCAACGAATCTCGGGAGGGATGGACCGAAACGCTATGCAGCTTGGAAGTAAGATGCATCGGAAGATCCAGAGACGTATGGGTTCGAACTATTACGCGGAAGTGCCATTAAAGCTTTCCATTCCATTGGAAGGATTCGAGCTTCAGGTGGAGGGAAGGGCGGACGGTATCATAGAGGAGCAAGATGGTGTCACCATAGATGAAATCAAATGTGTGATGGGAGAACTGGAGCACATTACGCAGCCGATAGGCGTACATCTGGCACAGGCCAGATGTTATGCCTATATCTATGCGTCTCAGCAGCGTTTGAAGACGATTCGGATTCAGATGACTTACTGTCAGTTGGAGACGGAAGAGATTCGTCATTTTAAGGAAGTGATGGACTTTGAGGCGCTTTCTGTCTGGTTCTGGGATGTGGTGCGCCAGTATGAGAAGTGGGCGAGATTTCGGATCGAGTGGAGAAAGAAGCGAAATCAGTCGATTCAAACGGTGGAATTTCCTTTTACATACCGTGATGGGCAAAGGGAACTTGCCGTCTCTGTATACCGGACGATTCTTCGAAAAAAGAAGTTGTTTGTCCAGGCTCCGACCGGTGTGGGGAAGACGATGGCTACGGTGTTTCCTGCGGTCAAGGCTCTTGGAGAGTCATTGGGGGAAAAAATCTTTTATCTGACGGCAAAAACGATCACGCGGACGGTTGCCGGGCAAGCTTTTTGGACGCTGCGCAAGCAACATCTTGCATTAAAAGTAATGACACTGACGGCAAAAGAGAAAATTTGCTTCTGTGAAGAGACGAATTGCAATCCCAGAGATTGTCCGTATGCGAAAGGGCATTTTGACAGAATCAATGATGCCATGTATGAACTCTTGATTGGAGAAGATGTGCTGGATCGTGCGGCATTGGAAAGGCATGCAACTAAATTTCAGGTCTGCCCGTTTGAACTATCTTTGGATCTTTCGGAATGGGTAGATGCAATTATTTGCGATTACAATTATGTCTTTGATCCGAACGCGCATTTAAAACGTTATTTTTCGGAAGGGAATGACGGAGGCTATATTTTTCTGATTGATGAGGCGCATAATCTGGTGGAACGCGGAAGAGAAATGTACAGCGCGGAGTTGTATAAAGAAGATCTGTTGGAAGTCAGAAGACTTGTAAAGTCAGAGGATGGAAAGCTCTACCGCTATCTGGGGGAATGCAATAAGCTGTTTCTGGAATGGAAGAGGGAGTGTGAGACCTATCAACTGCATAACAGTGTGTCGCATGTGACGCTAAAGCTGCTCAATGTGATGACAGAATTGGAACAATATCTGGAGAGACACAGGCAGGAGGAGATTCGGCAGGAGATTTTGGATTTCTTTTTTGCGGTGCGATCGTTCTTGGAGATTCACGAGAGTTTGGATGAGAATTATGTGATTTATACAGAATTAGAACAGAATGGAAGATTTAAGCTGAAACTATACTGTGTCAATCCCGCGGTTCATTTAAAGGAATATTTGGATCAGGGAAACAGCACGATCTTCTTTTCTGCCACTTTATTGCCCATTCATTATTACAAGCAACTGCTTAGTACATGCACAGATGATTATGCAGTTTATGCCGAGTCCACGTTTCCACAGGAAAATCGTCTTCTTCTGGTGGGAACCGATGTCAGCACGAAATATACTGCACGGGGACCGCAGATGTATGCGCGTTTTGCCAGATATCTTTTACAGATGGTGAAGAGTCGTCAAGGAAATTACATGGCGTTCTTTCCTTCTTATCGTTTCATGGAAGACGTGTACGCATGCGTCCAGGAACAGATGAGCGAAGAAGAACGAAAACAGATTGAATTTTTAACGCAGTCACAGTTTATGGGGGAAGAGGGCAGAGAGATCTTTCTGGAAAATTTTGAAGAAGACAGAGAGAATACGTTGGTCGGTTTGTGTGTACTGGGTGGTGTGTTTTCGGAGGGGATTGATCTGACGGAGGACCGTCTGATCGGGGCGATGATTGTTGGGACTGGTCTCCCACAAGTCTGTCACGAGCGTGAAATCTTGAGACAGTATTTTGACCAGAAGGGGATGCAGGGGTTTGATTATGCCTATCTGTATCCCGGAATGAATAAAGTACTACAGGCAGCGGGCAGGGTGATCCGCACGGAGTCTGATCGAGGAATCATACTATTATTGGATGAACGTTTCTTGAGGAGAAGTTGCCGGAAAATTTTTCCGCGAGAATGGAAAGGATATCGAAGTGGAAGAATGGAGGCACTTCTTGGAGAGATTCAGAGATTCTGGGAAAGTGAATAGAAAAACGAGAGGACGGAGAGACGCGTCTTGCGCGCTCCATCCTCTCGTTTCTTTCTAAGCTGGCAACATTTTGTGAGAAAAGAGTTACTCAATAGTGATTAGTTTGGGTTGTTCTTCCTCTGGAATACGAGGAGTTTCTTTGGGGATACAGAGATGTAGAACACCGTCCTTAAAAGAAGCTTTGATATCATCCTGAGTAATCTGGTCACCTACATAGAAGCTGCGATTACAGGAACCGGTATAGCGTTCTTTGCGGATACATTTCCCCTTCTCATCTTTTTCCTCTTTCGTCTCGTTGCGTGTTGCGTTGATTGTGAGATATCCATCTTTGAGATCAGCTCGAATATTTTCTTTTGCATAGCCAGGAAGTTCCATGTCTACTTGGTAATTCCCATCCTTCTCATGAATATCTGTTTTCATAATTTGAGAAGTTGCGTTCTCGAAAGGTCTCTCGAAAAATGGATCGTTAAAAAAGTTATTAAAAAGATTTCTGTTTGCCAATAACATTGTTCATTCCTCCTTGTGTGATATATGTATTATATGTGTTATCTTTGTTATATATACAATATATCACGAGTTATTAGCACTGTCAATAGTTGAGTGCTAATTTTGTAAAAGTTTTTGCAATCACTGATTCGATATCTGAATTTTATGATGTTGAGGACAAAAGGGGCTTTCCAAAATTGGTATTAGCAAATTGCACAGATTGTATTCTGTTTTGTGACTGTGAAGAATCTTAGAGCCTCTTAATGTTCTGTCGATTTCCAGCAATTCGGCGGCACGGATGCCGACGAA
>JAAVXR010000002.1 GCA_022790755.1 Hespellia sp.
CACCGAACGCAAAACCGGTATATTCTTCCGGATCAATATTACACATTTCTAACACATGAGGATGTACCATACCACAGCCCAGAATCTCAATCCAGCCGGAACCCTTACAGAATCTGCATCCCTTCCCACCGCATTTGAAGCAGCTTACATCCATCTCTGCGCTTGGTTCGGTGAATGGAAAATGATGCGGACGGAATTTTGTTTTCGTCTCCGGCCCAAACAATTCCTTTGCAAAAACTTCCAACGTTCCTTTCAAATCCGCAAAAGAAATACATTTGTCGATCACCAATCCTTCAATCTGATGGAAGGATGGAGAATGGGTTGCATCCACCTCGTCTGAACGGAACACTCTTCCCGGAGCAATCATACGAATCGGCAGCTTCCCCTGCTCCATAACCCGTGCCTGCACCGGGGAAGTCTGCGTACGCAGCACGATCTCTTTATTAATGTAAAACGTATCCTGCTCGTCTTTGGCCGGATGATCCGCCGGAATATTCAATTTTTCAAAATTATAGAGATCATATTCAATTTCCGGACCTTCTACGACTTCATATCCCATTCCAATAAAAATACGCTCTACCTCTTCCAGCGCAATCGTGTTTGGATGACGATGCCCTACCATGTTTTTCTTTGCAGGCAGCGTGACATCTATCACTTCTGCTTTCAACCGCTCTTCCCGGATGATTCTCTCCATTTTCACTTTGGATTCTTCCAGAATCCCCTCGATCGCCGCTCTGGTCTCATTGACCAACTGTCCCACTTTGGGCCGCTCCTCCGGCGCAATATTTTTCATTCCCTTCAACACCGCCGTAAGTTCCCCTTTTTTCCCCAGGAACTTTACGCGCGCGTCATTTAATTTTTCCGGCACATCCGCCTCCTGAATCTGCCGGATCGCCTCCTGTTTGATTTTTTCTAATTTTTCTTGCATATCTTTTTCTTCCTCCTGTTTTGATATGTTTCCTTGAGATATTGAGACATCTTCCATTCGCACGAGTGTGCATATTTTTTTATTCTATAGAAAAAAGACATTCTCATACTCTGCACAAAAGAATCTTTCCTACAGAACAAAAAAACCTCATCCCAGAAAGGGACGAGGTTAAACATCGCGGTACCACCCTAATTTCCGTATCTGAATCATACGGACACTTCTGTTTGCTTAACGTGCAATCACGTCATTTCCTAATCTAAAAATATTTAAGAAATGCAGCTCACGCGGGAATTTCGATTGCCATCTGAACCTGAAAGAACTTTCAGCCGCTGATTCTTCCTCTCTGTTGGAAAATGGGTCTCTACTTTACACGATCATCGCCTTTGTATATCTGATTGTTCTATACATTGTAAACATAATTTTCTGCCATGTCAAGCCTTTCTTTCTCCATCACCCATCGACCCGATCCGTCAGTTTTCGATACAATACATTGACCTCTCCACCAAGAAGTACAATATACATACATCCATACAGCCAGAGCAAAATCAAAATAATCGTAGTCAGACTCCCATACATATCAGAAAACCCTGTAAAAACATCCAGATAAATAGAAAATATAAAAGAAATGAACAACCATCCACATGCTGTAAACACTGCGCCCGGCAATTGTCTGCGCAACAAATCCCTCCGGTTTGGCAGAAAACGATAGACAAGAATCCAGAATACAGTCAACACGACAAAGGAAAGCAGTGTACGGAATCGAAGCAGAAAGTCAATGACTTGCGTCATAAAAGGTAGGTATTTTATAATCGGAATACTGAGCATATTTCCAAATACGGTCAATAACAATGAAAATACAATCGCCACAATAAACACGACGGTATAAAATGTTGCGCGAATGCGAAGGAAAACGTAATTACGGGTCTCTCTGCTTTCATACACGCAATTCAAACCCGAGGCCATCGACAACACCCCTTTTCCCGCCGACCAGAGAGCAACGATCGACGTAACCGGATGATCGTCCGCGACTGATTATACACCTGATTCACAATGGACACAATCAGACCATTTATGGAAGACGGAAAAATCTTCACTACCGCAGTCATAACGTCCGCTTTCGTGAGCGGCGTATACTGAACCATTGTCAACAATAACAATATAATAGGAATCAGGGATAGCACAAAGAAATATGCCGACTGCGCAGCATATGCACTTATATGATGTTCTCCAATGATACCGGTTATTTTTTTTACTCGATCTAATGGTTTCCACATAAGCTTCCAGTCCTTCATAATCTAAGTATGAATCATTCATACGTGAATAAAAAGGGCAGCCACTCCCGCAGCTGCCTTTTTTCTTTAGTAAAATCCCCAAAATGCCGTTCCCTGTATTTTGACTCCTAGCGAATGCTAGGTGGGCGACCGCATCTGCTTTTCTGCCTTCCACTGCACAATGGTGGCCTGACATATTACAGAAATATAGGAATCCCGTTTAAAGTTCTGTAGGTTCAAAATAACAGGGTTCTCGTGCATCCCAGGTAGTTACTTTCTGAGGTTATTATAAACTATTTATTCGATTTTTACAACCGATATATAAAGAAATCCATGAAATCTTCTACCGCTTCTGTTAAAAATTACAAAATCACTGAAATTTACAAAACCTACAATACAAATTTTTCAATCGCCTTTGCCGCGCCGTCTTCGTCGTTACTTAGCGTAACATAATCTCCATGCCCTTGCAACCCTTCCAACGCATTGCCCATCACTACGCCGATTCCAGCCCTCTCAATCATCGAAATGTCATTGACTCCATCCCCGATTGCCATTGTCTGTTCCAATGGTATTCCATAGATTTTGGCAATTTCCTCCAATGCATTTCCTTTCGTCGCCTCCTGCGCATTGATCTCCAAATTTTTTTCAAATGCATAGCTAAGGACGATTCCTTTTATTTCTTTAAGAGCGTTCTGTACTCTTTGTTTTTCCTGTGCACATTCAAACGACAATGCCAGCTCGTCAATCGGATATTCCCCAGTTAGTAGACTTTCCTGTAGCCCTTTCTCGCGCACTCTTCTGTCCATTTCTTTCCCAAAGCTGTTCCCTACCCCCTTCTGTATTCCAGGAGGATCAAACACACCATTTTCATCGAAAATGAATCCATTGACAAAAACCGCCGGCTTATGCCCCATAGAATCCATCAAATCAAATATTTCATGCACGATTTCCAATTTGAGTGGAAATTGCTTCAGAATTCTGTCACACTTTAAATCTATAATAGCGGAACCATTTGCAGTTGCCACATACTCAAGATTTTGAATATTGGAAATCACCGGTTTCAGATGACACAATGGTCTCCCTGAAATCGGTACAATTTTGACACCGGCCTGATTCACTCGATGCAGCGTGCGAATGGTATATTCGGATATCACACTCTGGCGATTCAATAGTGTTCCATCCATATCAGAAACGATTAATTTTATTTTTTCCATAAAATCTTTTCACTCCTTCTTAGTCGTAAATTCAACACACTTTCATAAAACAATATAACCATCTCGGTTATTCATAACTTTATCAGCACTTACATTGCCTGCAACACAAATTTTTCAATCGCTTTCGCCGCGCCGTCTTCCTCGTTGCTCAACGTCACATAATCCCCATGGCCGTGCAGCTCTTTCAGCGCATTCCCCATCACCACACTGAATCCGCCTTTTTGAATCATCGAGAGATCGTTTACTCCATCTCCAATGACCATGGTATTTTCCAATGGAATACCATATATTTGAGCAATTCTCTCTAATCCTTTTCCTTTGGTCGCCTCCGGCGCGTTGATCTCTATATTGATATCAAGTGCATAACTGATTACAATATCATTGATCCTCTCAAAATGTTTCACCATTTCTTTCTTTTCCTCAACAGATTCGAAAACTACTGCTATTTTTTCTATCGGATATTCTCCAGTCAACAGGCTGTTCCGAAGCCCTGCTCGCTTTATTTTGGCGTCCATCTCTTCCTTGAATGCATTGACCTCCACATTCATTCTATTCAAAAGAATTCTTGTCCCCTCGTCTCTGAATATGTAACCTTCCGCAAAAACAATCGGCTTTAACCCTAAGGATTCTGCCAAATCACAGATCTCCAACACCGTTTCTATCTTAATTGGATAACTCTGAAGCTTCTTTTTTTGAATGATATCCGTAATCACAGCCCCATTTGAACTGGCGGCGTGTGCAATCCCCTGTACTTGATGCAACGGCGACAGAAGGTGGTATAAAGGCCTTCCCGTAATAGGAACCAGTTTTATTCCTAAACGACTTGCCTCATTCAACACTCGAACCGTATACTCTGACACTTCCTGATGGTTATTTAATATTGTTCCATCCATATCAAAAGCGATTAACTTTATTCTTTCCATAGAATTTTCCCTCATCTCTTTCTCTAATCAAAGACATCTATTTTCATTTAGTATTATTTGCCAGCAATTTTTATCACCACAAATTCCATTATAAAATTAGTCAGATTCCATTTCAACGATAAACAATCAATATCCCCGCATGGTTTCTCAATAAACCACACAGGGATAACAACTTCTAATTAAAATACACCAATTCTGGTATCGGCTGCACGCTTTCTGCGGACGCTACCTGTAACACCGGACCTGGGCCGCAGTAGTACTGCAGCATTTTAAATTCAATCTTTGCACGGACTCTCACCCATTCTCCGGGCTTCAGTTCCGTCCCCTCCTCCCCTTTACAGAGATAACCGATATAGGTCGTATCATCGGCACAGCAGGTCATCGCCATCCGTCCCAGCATAAGATAATCACCGGAAACTCTCTTCGGCTTCATAAGCCTTGCTGTAACCTCCACAAATTTGCCGTGATATCGACCTGGATGCTCTATCATGTCCACATACCAAATTCCAAAATCTTCATTCTCAATCTGAAGGATCGGGGCATCCAAATCATATGGAACACTGTCCGCAAAAATATTTTCAATCTCGCCTTCTTCATCCTCAAAAATCACCTCGGCCCGCGAGTTAACCACTTTTATGCTGCGTCTGTACCCCGCAAGAGGCCGGATATCCGTACAACGATTAAAAACAACCATCTCTGAGCCGCGGACCATCTCCACAAACAGTGGTTTCAGATTCATCATATATACATCAAAGGTACTTGCATCCACCATTGTCAACTTCTGCGAAATTCTCCAACCTTTCGGAAACTTCATCCGCTCAAAGTCGCTGACTTTCCACATGCCATTGTATTCCACCACCACACGCTCCGGCGAATACTCATCCTCCAACTCCTGCAACCATTCTGTCGTCAAGTCTTTCTGATCTTCCACCGTCACAATCTTGACACCGTACTCGGCAAGTTCCTCCTCATCATACTCTTCCTCCCCTTCCTCACAAAGGATCAGAAGCGTCGGCCCTTCAATCTGAAAATATTCCTGCTGCAACGTAAATTTTAAAAACTGTGATTTTCCGCTATCCAAAAATCCAGTCATCAAATATACCATCACTCTCGGTTCGGCCATAGATAAACTCCTCCCTATAATAATCCCGTTATCCAGATAAATGACTTTACAATGTAAATAACTGCTCTAGTTTCTCTTCCTCCAGATTTGCTCCAATCACACAGATTCTTCCGGTATACTCAGGCGCTCCGTTACGCACCTCATGCTCACCGGGAACCATATCAAAATAAATCCATGTATCGTCCAGGGACGGCACCATCCCTTTCGCACGAAGTACATCTCCGTAGTTTTGATTCTCCAACGCTTTCAAAATCTCCAGGATCTGTTCTTGCGTATATTTACGGATCGTCTCACGTCCCCAACTGGTAAATACCTCGTCCGCGTGATGATGGCCTTCATGGCCATGATGATCGTGATGGTGATGATGTGCATGCTCTTCCTCGTGATGATGATGGGAATGACTTTCTTCATGATCGTGACCGTGATGATGACCGTCCCCATGATCATGGCCACAGCATTCTCCATGCTCATGATGCCCACCGCATTCTGGACACACCATCTCCGCCAACAGTTCTTCTTCCAGATCCATACTCTGTTCCATCGTCTCCACAATCTTTTTTCCTTCCAGCTGCGCAATTGGAGTCGTAATGATCGGCGCCTTTTCATTCAATTTACGGAGCTGCTTCACAACCTCTTCTGTTTTTTCCGGTTTTGCTTTATCCGTCCTGCTCAGAACAATCGCCCCCGCATACTCGATCTGATTGCTGAAAAACTCTCCAAAGTTCTTGAGATAAATTTTTGTTTTCGTCACGTCCGCCACCGTCGTAAAACTATTCAGTTGAATGTCCACTTTCTCCTGCACATCTTTGACCGCTTTTATGACATCAGAAAGTTTGCCCACTCCGGACGGCTCAATCAAAATTCGATCCGGATGATACGTTTCAACAACCTCTTTCAAAGACTCCCCAAAATCTCCCACCAGGGAACAACAGATGCAGCCAGAGTTCATCTCTCGAATCTCAATTCCGGCTTCTTTCAGGAAACCACCGTCGATCCCAATTTCACCGAATTCATTCTCAATCAGAACTACCTGTTCCCCTTGAAACGCTTCCCCCAGCAACTTCTTAATCAACGTCGTTTTTCCTGCTCCCAGGAAACCGGAAATAATATCTACTTTTGCCATATCTTCTCCTCCATTCATTGAAATCATAAAATCATCAACACATGTATCCAAAAACGATTCTACTCCATCTCCAACAGAATCGGACAATGATCCGATCCTAGTACATCCGTTAATATTTTGGCATCTTTCAGCCGATCTTTCAAGGCCTTTGATACACAGAAATAATCAATACGCCACCCGGCGTTCTTTTCACGCGCTTTGAACCGATAAGACCACCAGGAATAGATACCCGTCTGATCCGGATAGAAGTAACGGAACGTATCCACAAATCCAGCCTCTAAAAGTGCAGTAAATTTCGCGCGTTCTTCATCGGTAAATCCCGCGTTTTTACGGTTTGTCTTCGGATTCTTCAGATCAATTTCCTGATGAGCGACATTCAGATCGCCGCAGAACACTACCGGTTTCATCTCCTCCAACCCTTTTAAATATGCCAGAAAATCCGTCTCCCACTGCATCCGGTAATCAAGACGCGCCAACTCATTCTGAGAATTCGGTGTATAAACCGTCACAAAATAGAATTCCGGGAACTCCAGTGTAATCACACGGCCTTCCTGATCGTGTTCTTCGATTCCAATTCCGTACTTTACACTCAATGGCTCTTCTTTCGTGAAAATCGCGGTTCCGGAATATCCCTTCTTGACCGCATAATTCCAGTATTGGTGATATCCCTCCATCTCCAACTGTAGTTGACCTTCTTGCATCTTCGTTTCCTGAACACAAAATATATCCGCGTCCGCTTCTTTAAAAAAATCCAGAAATCCTTTCTGCACGCAGGCGCGAATCCCATTTACATTCCACGATATAAATTTCATCTTTCCCTCCTGAATCTATAAATATATTTCAAATTGTCATCTCTTTGGTCGTTCCGCATACTTATAATACACTTCTCGCAGGAACAACCCTCTCGCCGGCGCCAGAAATCCTGCTAAAGAAGGATCTTTTGCATCCAGAATCGCCGGGATCTCCTCCGGGGAGCGCTGCCCGGTCCCAACTTCCAGAAGCGTTCCCGTCAAACGCCGTACCATATGATACAAAAACCCACTTCCAAAGTAAACGATCCGAACCTTGTCCCCTTCCCGTTCAATGCGAATGTCATGAATTCTTCGAAGTGTATCCTTCTTTTTATCTTTTTGGTCCGTAAAACTGTCAAACTCATGCGTACCGATCAAATATCCAGCGGCGGCTTCCATCGCCTCCATATCCAGTGGATATGGGAAATGATAGCTGTATCTTCTGGTAAAAACATCCGGTTTCTCTCTGGTATCTAGATAATATTCATATCGTTTCCCTCTGGCATTATACCGAGCATGAAATCCATTCCGCATTCGTTCTATTTTTGCTATTTTAATGTCTTCCGGCAAATGGCGATTCACATCTACCATAAACTGCCGCATATCCACCTGCTCCTTGAGCACCAAACTGGAGACCTGTCCCATCGCGTGGACACCGGCATCTGTCCGCCCAGAACCATTCAGTTCTACATTATATCCAACCCATATGCCGATTGTCCTCTCCAAAATCCCCTGGATCGTCAGCCCTGTATTGCTCTGACGCTGCCACCCCTGGTATTTTGAACCATCATAGGTTACGGTCAGTTTATATGTGTACATTTTCCTCACTGCTTTCCATCAAATCTTATTTTCGAGCTCACTAATCTCTGTGACGTGCCCCTCCTGCAATAATAAAACCCGGTTACAAATCATGCTTACCACATCAATGTCATGTGATACAAACAGATAAGAAAGGTCTTCCGTGTCCTTTAACTCTCGCAGAAGTTCCAGAATCTGAGCTTGCACCGTCACATCCAACGCAGACAACGGCTCATCCGCCAGAATAAAACGAGCGCCCGAAATCAATGCCAGCGCCAGACTGACTCTCTGCCGCTGTCCTCCACTTAATTCCCTTGGATATCTGTCAAAACAGGTTTTTGACAGATGCACTTTTTCCAAATAAGTCTCCACCTGCACTCTACGCTCTTCTTTTGAACCCATTCTGCGTATTTTCAAAGGTTCTTCCAAAATCCACCCCACCGTCTTTCTGGGATTCAGCGATCGAAAGGGGTCCTGGAAGACCATCTGCGGTCGCTTTGTATAATGCACAATCTCGCCGTCATACTCTTTGAGCAGCCCCAGCGCCGCCTTACAGAGCGTTGACTTTCCACTGCCGCTCATACCGACAAGCCCCACAATATCCCCTTTCCAAATGGAAAAGGAGACATCCTCCAGAATCTGATTTTTCTTTCTCCCATCTTTATAGTAAGCATTTACATGTTTTAATTCTAACACTTTTTCCCGCATTTGTGCACCTGCTTCTGCATCAGTAATTCATAATACTTATTTTGCCCGGTTCTGGTCGGAATCGCGGCAATCAACTGCTTTGTGTATTCCTGCTTGGGAAACTCAAAAATCTCCTCTGTCTTTCCCCGCTCAATAATCCGCCCTTCTTTCATGACCAACACGTTCTCGCAAAGACTTTTTATGACTCGCAAATTGTGTGAGATAAACAAAATTCCCACCTGATATTTTTGATTCAACTTTCTGAGAAGTTGAAGAATACTTTCCTGCGTATTGACGTCGAGAGCCGTCGTTGGTTCATCCGCGATCAACAATTTTGGCCGACATACGATCGCTGCAGCAATCATCACTCTCTGCCGCATTCCCCCGGACAATTCATGCGGATATTTTCTGTACAAAATTTCCGGATGTTCCAATTCCACGTCTTCCATTGCCTTCAGAACACGTTGCTTTCTCTCCTCTTTTGACAAATTTGTATGCAGCAGAAGTACTTCTTCCACTTGACGCCCGATTTTCATCGTTGGGTTCAAGGCCGTCATCGGTTCCTGGAAAATCATGCTGATTTCATTTCCCTGATAGTTTCTCCATTCTTTTCGATTTAACGCAAGCAAATTCGTTCCTTCCAGCAATATTTCACCGCTTTCCAAACGCGCATTTGTTTTCAAAAGCCCTGCGATCGTCAATGCCGTCAATGTTTTACCAGAACCAGATTCTCCCACAATCCCAAGAATTTCTGCCGGCTTCATCGTGAAGGATACCTCCCGAACTGCCTCTTCCCGCACTCCACAATCCGCAAAATGTATGGATAATTGCTTTACCTCAAGCATCAACGTCCGCCTCCAAACTGATCCAGAATTCCTTCTCCCAAAAGCCCCGCTCCAAGGACCAGAAACACCAGAAAAATTCCAGGAAATATCGCACACCACACACCAGTTGCCAGGTATGTCTGCGCTTCCGACAACATCCGTCCGAGACTGGCGTCCGGCGGCTGCACCCCGATTCCCAGATAACTCATACCGGCCTCAGCCAATACTGCATTGTTAAATCCAATCGTCAACGACGACAATAAGACCGGCGCAATATTCGGTAAAATATGCACAAACAAGATCCGGACCGTTGGAACCCCCGTCAGAATCGCACTTTTTACATAATCTTCCTCTCGACACCGCATAAATTCACCTCGAACAATCCGAGCAAAACTGGGAATGAAACCAATCCCCAGTGCAATCATGACTTTATATTTTCCGGTACCAAAAATACTTATGAGAACCAACGCCAAAAGAACGCTTGGAAATGCCGCAAGCGCATCGTTCGCTCTCATAAGTATTTCATCTAACCATCCCCCAAAATATCCGGTGACAGCTCCCAGTATAATCCCAACCAAACCGCCGATCACAATTGTCCCGAGTGCGATTACCAGCGTATTGCCAGCCCCCACTAACACACGACTGAAAATATCACGACCAAACTGATCTGTCCCAAATATATGTGCCACAGATGGCATATGCAGTTTAACAGATCCCTGCATCGCATCTGGATCATATGGCGTCCAGAAAAATCCGAGTACGATCAATCCAATCATTACCGTCGTAAGCAAAATGCCAATTTTCAGATTATAGGAACGTATCATTTTCTTCATAAATACCTCTATTCTGTGCATGCTTTCCTAGCACATACAGGTAACTTCAAACGACGTCAATCCGCTTGTCCAACCTCTGATACAAGAAATCTACCACCACATTTGTGACCAAAATGATCACTGCAATCAAAACCACCAGCGCTTCCACCACCGGATAATCTCTGTTCGATATAGAAGAAATCAATATCCGGCCGATGCCCGGAATACTGAATACCTGTTCCACAATCATACTGTTTGCAATCATGTCTGCAATCGCCATTCCCAAGAAGGTAATCACCGGAAGGATCCCATTGCGAAACACATGACAGAGCAGCACTCTTGTGGAAGAATTTCCCCGACTGTAAGCCGTTCGAACATAATCCTGATGCATTTCCGTAATCAAAGAATTCCGCAAAAGCTTTATTGTCATAGCCGCTTTGGGCAGCGCAATCGCAATTGCCGGCAAAATCAGATATCCAACAAAACCAGCCAAGTCTTCCTCATACGAAACATAACCGCCCGGTGTAAATACACGGAATACCAATCCAAAAATCACCGTAAGTATCATCCCAATAAAAAACGGCGGAATGGACATCGTCACCTGATTCCAAATAAGAAACAACCGATCCATCCAAGTATTTTCATACTTTGCACACAAAAGACCCACAGGAATAGATAACAGCAAAATAAATCCAAACGCCAACGCCGTCAATGTCAAAGTAATTGGTATCTTATCCACGATCATCTCATGCACTGGCTGTTGATACTTATAGGAAACACCCATATCGCATCTCAAGAACCCGGATACCCAACGCCCATAACGGACAGGTAACGGATCATTAAGCCCCATTTCCTCCCGCAGAGCCTGCACCCGACTCTCCGTCGCTTCCGTCCCAAGCATGGAGCGCGCCGGATCTCCTGGGATGATCTCAAAGGCCAGAAAGGCCAGCATGCTGACAATTAATAATGCGATTATAAGACCTACAATTTTTTTCAAAACGTATTTCATGCCGCCCCTCCTTTGTTCTTATTTTACTCTATTCTGTTTTGTAAATCGTTGACATGTCCTGTACATACAGCGGATAGAACGTATATCCTTCGTATCCATCGCGGATCGCCACCAGATTCACAAGATCCTGAATATATACATTTGCCGCACGCTCTGCAAGAATTTCCTCACACTTCTTATACAGGTCCGTTCTTTCTTCTTCCTCCATTGCAGAAATGGCTTTCTGGAATGTTTCATCATATTCCGAATCGTTAAAATTAATAAAATTGCCCCCTGCGTCCGATACAAAACGCTCCAGCATCGCACGAGCTGTCAGATTCGACGCATCCACGCCGACCACCGTCGACTGGAAATTCCGATTAGAATAAGTCTCCTCCAGCCAGGTATTCCATTCCACCGGGAGAATCGTCGCATTCACCCCGATCTGTTTCAATTCCTCCACAATCACCTGTGCTGTGTCCATATGTGGCTGATCCGCGGAACATACCGTAATTTCCATATCAAATCCATCCTCATATCCCGCTTCTTTCAAAAGTTCTTTCGCCTTTTCAACATCTTGCTGATAAAACTCTGTATAAGATTCGTCAAAATATTTTTTCAACCCAGGATACATACTGGTTCCGACACGCACACCTTTTCCGTCAGCCACCATATCCATAATCTCCTCCGGATTGATTGCATAGCTGAGCGCCTGACGAACTTTCTCGTTGTCAAATGGCTCCACTGCATTGTTCAAATACAACGCCTGAACCAGATTCATCGTCCCTTCTTCGATATGGAATCCATCCGTCAACTCTGCCGCCTGACTGGAAGTCAGACGCATCACCATATCAATCGAGCCGCCTTTTAAATTCGTCACAAGCATGTCCGCGTCGCCTTCAATCTTGAATACTACTTCGTCCAGATATGCCTGCTCTCCCCAATACTCTTCATTCTTCACGATCACAAAATCTTCCTGTGGCGTTCTGGACTCGAACTTGAACGGTCCCGTCCCGACCGGATGACTCTCCTGCTCATCATAATCCTTCGGAAGAATAGCCGTCGTCATATAAGCAATGAATTCCGTATTCGGCTCCGTCAGTCGAATCTCCACAGTCTGATCATCCAGAATATTTACGCTCTCAATAATAGAATACGCTGATACCAACGGATCTCCATTGGACGTATCAGCGCACCGATCTATCGAATATTTCACATCTTCTGCTGTCACTTCCTGACCATTATGAAACTTCACTCCCTCGCGCAGCGTAAATGTATACACCATCGCATCCTGGGACATCTCATAATGGCTGGAAACAGCTTCCACAAAATTGCCATTAGAATCTGGCTTCACCAGACCTTCAAAAATATTAAATAAAACCTCTTTTGTTCCTGCCGATACCGATAAATGCGGGTCAAGACTATCCAAATCTTGGGAGATACCTACCGTGATACTTCCTCCATTGGTGGGTTTTGCAGAGGTACTATTCTCTGTCGTTGACTTTGCACTCTCCTTACCACCTGAACATCCTGTCAGTGCAATAGTGAGTGACATGGTGAGCACTGAAAGTACATAAATAACTTTCTTCATGTTTTCTTGTCTCCTTCTTCAAATAACCTCCATTATTAAATTGTCGTAATTATTGTATCACGTTTTATCGAAATAGCAAGGTTTATTTGTCCAGAAGCTTCTTCAGCTCTGCCATAAACGTATTCACGTCTTTGAATTCCCGGTACACAGACGCAAATCTTACATACGCTACAGCGTCCAAATCCTTCAGCTTCTCCATCACAATTTCCCCGATCATACTACTGGAAATCTCTTTATCTTCTCGGTTAAAAATCTCAATTTCTACAGAATTCACCAACTTCTGGATATCAGCCGCCGGAACCGGCCTCTTATAACAGGCTCTCAGGACACCTGCTTCGATCTTAGAACGTTCATATTGCTCGCGATTATTATCCTTTTTTATGACAATCAGCGGAATCGTCTCCACTTTCTCATAAGTTGTAAATCGCTTACCACATTCATCACAGGACCGCCTTCTTCGAATGGAATTACGATCATCCGCCGGACGAGAATCAATTACTCTTGTATCCAAATACCCACAATATGGACATTTCATCAGCCATTTCCACCTTTCCAAGATTTATCTGCTAAATAATTATACACAATCTTCAAGATTTTTGCAAAAAGATTATCGAACCCCCACCTGATTCAAACGTTTTTGCAATTGCGGACCTATCATCATCGAAAGGAGAATTTTCAGCAAATCTCCCAGAATGAAGGGCAGTACTCCGGCACAAAGGGCAGTATAAAAACTCAGTCCCGCCTGATATGCCAGCCATAATGTACCGAATAGATAACAGATCATCGTCCCGAGCACCATTCCAATCAATGAGGGAACTGCTTTTGCCTGCCATCTTTCTATAAAGAAACCACTGATCAGCGTCATAAAGATAAAGCCGATCAGATAGCCACCCGTCGGTCCGAGCAGCTTTGCCGGCCCACTGGTAAAAGCAGAGAACACCGGAAGTCCCACAAAGCCAATCAGCAAATACAAAAGATAACTTATGACTCCCCTTCTGGTTCCCAATACATACACTGTGATATAGATTGCAAAATTGGTAAGAGAAATCGGTACTGGACTAAACGGAATTGGAATCGAAAACGGTCCCAACACACATATAACTGCAGTCATCAATCCAATGAGCGTAAGCTCTGCCGTCCGCTTATGTATTTTATTTGCTGTAACATCTGTATCATTTCCCATCGACATTATTTCATCCTCCTTTTTGTTTCCCCAATCTCAAAATGTAGTTCCTCCAGCATTGCTCGATCCTGTGCTGTCTTATTTCCCACAGTGGTCAACATATCCCCAGTCAGCGTTGCATTGGCACCTGAACAAAACAACCGTCTTCCGCCATCCTCAAAATAAACCCTGCCTGCCGCAATGCGAATATAAGCCGTTGGATTGATGTATCGGAACACCGCCGTAATTCGAAGCATTTCTTCTTGTGTCAGGATTTCATTTTGTGCAAAAGCAGTACCTGGAATCGGAATCAAAAAATTAAGCGGGATAGAACCAACTTCCAACTCTGCAAGCAAAAGCGCCATATCCAAACGGTCCTGCCAGGTCTCTCCCATCCCCAAGATACCACCGCTGCAGACAGATAGGCCAGCTTCTTTCACTCTCTGAATCTCCTTAATCTTATCCGCATAGGTATGGGTCGTACATATTTCCGGGAAAAACCGTTCGGATGTTTCCACATTGGAATGATAGGTACTGATGCCCGCCGCCTTAAGCCTTCTCAGACTCTGCACACTGAGCAATCCATGAGACGCACACAACTTCATATCGGGGTATGCCCGATGCATTGCTTCATAAGCCTGCAGCGCCTTTTCGAACTCTTCCCCTTCCAGAGACCGATCGGCCGTCACAATCGAATAACGATCCAGCCCCAGCTCCTCTGCACGCGCGCACCCCTGCATCAGAATCTCCTGATCCAGAAATCCATACTCTTCACACTCTGTGTGATAATGTGCAGACTGAGCACAAAATTTGCAGTTTTCACTGCAGCGTCCGCCACGTCCATTGATAATATTGCACAGACTGACGCGATTTCCGCAAAGTTTTGCCCGAATACAATCTGCCCCATCACACAATTCTTCCAACTCCATTGTCAATAATGCAGATAAATCATCCTCTTTTGTCAGCCTCCGTCCCTGAATAATCTCATTCGCCAATTTCTCCAAAATCCTCAGTCACCTCCCAAATCAAGTAAAATCAACCTAATATAAATGGAACAACACAAAATTGTTAACCAAAATATATTAATAGTTTACATTTGAGACAACAAAATGTCAACCAGTTTTTTATCTGGTTGACATTTTGAAATTACAGTTCTATTTCGCTAGCATATAATCATATTCTTCATATTCTGAAACTCCTCCGGCCGAGTGTCCGTTAAAATTGTCCCACCCGACAGAGGAGCAAACGTAACCGAACTGACAACATGAAACTTCGTATGATCGCTGAGAATATATGCTTTCTGGCACTGGCGCATCGCCACTTTCTTTACCAACGCTTCGTTTTCATCCGGAGTCGTAAAGCCAGCCGCTTTATGGATTCCATTCGTTCCAAAAAACCCTGCCGCAAAATGATAATTCTCCAACATCAGTGCCGCCGTCGCACCAACCACCGCCTCGGTCGTATTTTTCAAAGTCCCACCGATCAAAATCACATGGGCCCCTTTCGCCGCTAATTGCTGTGCGTGAGAAACTGCATTCGTCACAAACGTAACCTCTGCCACGTCCAAATAATCCAGCATATACCCCGTGGTAGTTCCCGCATCCAGATACACAAAATCATTTTGCTGAATCAAACCCGCCGCACATTTGGCAATCTGCATTTTTTCCTTTTTATTCAGTTCCGCCTTTTGCTTCACCGTAGGTTCCTGCAACAGATAGGTATTGTCCGCTTTAACCGCACCACCAAATACTTTCACCAGCCGGCCAGCTCTGTCTAATGTTACAATATCTCTCCTCACCGTGGCTTCCGAAACATGCAAAAGCTCCTTCAGCTCGGACACTGTAATGCTGTGCCGTTCTTCCAGAACTTTCAGAATCAGGCCATGCCTCTGTTCGGACAACATATTTCCTCGCCCCTTATCCGCGAATCACTTGTTGATACACAGATTCAATTTCTTCTTTTGTCGCCAGTAATTCTGAGAATGCACTTGCGCTTCCTGCGGAAACACCCATATGAAATGCATGTTCATAATTCTTTTTCTCGATCCATCCTGCAATAAAGCCTGCGACCATGGAATCTCCGGCTCCGACTCCGTTTACCAGCTTGCCCTTCGGTGCAGGCGCATCCCAGACGCTTCCGTCCTCTGCAACCAGCGCCGCGCCTTCACCTGCCATAGATACCAGTACATTGCGCGCACCCTTTTCCTGCAATTTCTTCGCATATGGAATCACATCCTGTCTGGTCTTCAATTCCACACCAAAGATTTCTCCCAACTCATGATTATTTGGCTTGATCAGGAACGGATGATATTCCAACACATTCATCAGCAGATCCTTCGTCGCATCCACCGCAATCATAACACCTTTTCCTTGCAATCTCTGCATAATCAGACGATACATATCATCCGGCATAGAACTTGGAATACTTCCAGATAAGATCAGAACGTCCTCTTCCCCCAGAACATCCAACTTCTGCATCAACTGCTCAACCGCCTCTTCGTTAATCTTTGGTCCACTACCGTTGATCTCCGTCCCATCAATGGATTTTAATTTCAGATTGATACGGGAAATCCCCTCGTCGATCCAGATAAAATCAGACTTCACACCAGTCTCTTCCGCCCGGCGCACTATCTCCTTCCCTGTAAATCCAGCCATAAATCCCAGCGCAGTATTCTCAATCCCAAGATTACCAAGCACAATCGAAACATTAATTCCCTTTCCGCCCGGAAGCATCAATTCTGAACTGGTACGGTTCGTCATCCCCAACTTGAAATCTTCCACCGAAACAATGTAATCCAATGACGGATTAAATGTAACCGTATAAATCATCTCGTATCCTCCTTTTTTAGAATAATTTTATTATACAATCAAATTCGTTCAAATTCAATCATTCCTTTTCATTTTTTGCTATTTATTTCCTTTCGCTCATAAGCCACTCTTCTTACATTGACGTTCGTATAGATGTCAAAAACACGTTCATAAAATTGCTGCAAAATTTAAGTAATCATCATTTTATCCGAAATTAATAGTATAGAGCCAATAAAAGAAATCACCATATCCTAAACGAATACATACAAGGAGGCTGTTTTTATGTATATACCTGGTTGCTCCCATTATTCCAACGACAACCGCATTTCGCACTGGTCTGAAAAGATTTCCGCCGCTCAGACCGCGCATATTAAAGAGACATTCCACTCAGATAAAAGTATGTGTCAAGGAACGCTTGCAATCCCGCCGCACACTTCTGCGGACTCCACAGATTCCACCGCCACAGTATCCAAAACAACGGCCAGTATCACTACCATACATCATGTATTTCCGGTCCATACCGGCTACGCCAGGATTGACAATGCAATCACAGATGCTCTGCGCGGCAAAAGCCAGGAGTTAAAAGACAATGTTTATCTAATCATTCAAAATGATTTTCTTCCGCATGAGGTCCACGGCCTTACGGAGGACGATCGTTTGGCACAAATTGGGCTGGGCGTAGAAAAGGCGAGATATCTCTCCGAACAGTTTATGGATCAGGAGACTGGTCATTCCTTTATGGAGGCCATGGAAGCGATCGCGCGAATTGGAACAAAAGGAACACGAGTTGGAACCTGCGAAATGGAGTACAATGTCAAACATGCTATCTGTCTGGACGGAAACGGCTACGTGCACGATGGTATAAATTTGGAAGAAACACTTTTTGCTATGGAAAAACACGCTCCAAAGGATTACAATACTTATAAAGAAATCCGGAAATCTTCAGAAGATGGAAATGTAAAAGCCGCTCTCTTTGCTCTTCGCTGGACTTTAGATAATCTCTCTTTGCTCGCGCCAATCAGAGACGCATTCAATCGTCACCGAAACGAGCAATATGAACAGTTGAAAAAAGTAAAGTTGAACGATACCTTTTCCGGAATAGATATTTCCAACAAAGAGCAATTTCTGATATCTGCCGCCGAAAAGCTCAAATCCAGTCAGATATTGCAACAAAACTATTTTCTGCAACAACTCGCAAATATGGCAAGAGTATCTGGTAATTATCTGTCTGGAAGACAGACCGTGTTATTTACACGAGCATAATATATTCATTCGCAATCACCGAAAACACCGCACAAGAGAGGAGAAACTTTATGGTAGAAAACGGAGTCATACACGGCCGTTTTCAGTTGTTTCATCTAAAACACCTGGAATACGTTCTGGCCGCAAAAATGCACTGTAAGAAACTGTATCTGGGCATCACACACCCGGATGGTACATTTTCGGCGGTATCGCCAAATGATATACATGGAACCACAAAACGAGATAACCCTATGACTTATTTTGAAAGAATGGAAATGATACAGGAGGCGCTCAGAGATTTCGGGGTAAAGCGAGAAGAATATGAGATCGTCCCATTTCCAATCAATCGTCCAGAATACATCTCACAATATATTCCAAATGACGCCGTACATTACATCGGAATTTACGATGCCTGGGGCGAAGAACGCTGTCAGATATTAAAACGGCTCGGATATCAAGTTGAGATATTGTGGCACAGACTGGATTCCAATCCTGGCGTTACAGCCACAGAAGTTCGTACCTGCATCGAACAGGGGCGAAACTGGCAGTCACTGGTTCCAAAGACGGTCTATGAATATGTCATCAGCCATGGAATCGACCAGCGGATTCGTGAATATGCACAAAAAGGGTTTGCCACCGGAGATGATATGTAAATCGTCTGAAGTAATTATTTCCGCTCTAATCTAGAAAGTTCTTTCCCTCTCATCCTTTGCAGGGACAAAAACACAATGCCTGCGAACATCTCAAAGCTCTTCTCCGAGATGCTCGCAGGCATAATTTTCATTTATTGCGGTAAATGAGGGTGCACTAGATCACATCATATCTTTACAGCACATATGCATACATGAAAATATAATGGCAGAGACTTCCTCCCATCACAAAAAGATGGAAAATCTCATGGCTTCCAAAGTTCTTATGCTTTCCATTGAAAATCGGTAACTTCAGTGCATAGATCACGCCGCCGATCGTATAGATAATACCACCAGCCAGAAGCCATCCAAAAGCAGCCGGTGTCAACGCATGTACAATCTTGGTAAACGCCAGTACACACGTCCAGCCCATGCCAATATACAATACAGAAGATACCCATTTCGGGCAAAAAACCCAAAACGCTTTTAACAGAATGCCCAAAATCGCAATTCCCCACACAATACAAAGTAATATCGTCCCGATTCTTCCCTGCAAAGTCAAAAGACAAACCGGAGTATAACTTCCCGCAATCAACACAAAAATCATCATGTGATCCATTTTTTTCAAGCGGGTATTCGACGCTTCATCCAAATCAAATGTATGATATGCACTGCTGGCCGCATACAATAGAATTAGACTGACCGAATAAATCAACATGGCAATCAAGTCTATTTTTTCTGGTTTTTGAGCCGCTTTATAGAGAAGAGGAAACGCTCCTGTAACTGATACGATCATCCCAATAAAATGCGTGATGGCGCTTCCAGGATCTTTTATAAAGAATGTTCTATGGATCATGGGTTTCCTTTGATAGGATGCCGGTTTAGAATATGAAATATCTTGAGTAGTTGTCATAATCATCCCTCCAACAATATCCGTGCAGGATTAAGCCAAATGTAAACGGGCAATACGATCCGCACTTTATAACATAGTTTTTAATACTACTTGTAATATATGTATATATTACATCCTGTATTCTTAAAATGCAACAAAAGTTTTCTATCTTTTTAACTTTCTATGTTTTTTACAAATTTTGGTTCTAAATTGCGGTTCGATTTGATATATTTATTGGGGACAGTTTTCAAAAATAAATCTGCATTTATGCCGCCTACTCGGCGGCGAAATTTTGCAGTAAAGGAGTCAATGTGCTAAGAATAGAAGGAACAAGCATAGAACAGGACTGTCAGCGTGCATTGAAAACCATTGATCTGCTTCTATCTGAATGCAGCAAGAAACTAACACAGATATATGGGCGAGAACTCATTGCTGAAATATCCTGCCGTATGAAAACTTCAGAAAGCATTGTTAAGAAACTAAAGAAAAAAGGATATCCCATCACTCTGGACACTGCCGCAAAAAGTCTCAGCGATATTGCCGGTGTAAGAATCATCTGCTGTTATCAGGACGATGTGTACCGTATTCAAAAGGCTTTATATCACGTGCCAGAACTTACTATCCTAAAAGAAAAAGATTTTATTAAGCGTCCCAAAAAAAGTGGGTACCGGAGTCTTCACATGATCACTTCCGTACCCATCGCTTGTGCCTCCGGTATCAAAAACGTGCGAGTAGAAATCCAGATACGTACCGTTGTCATGCATCTCTGGGCCGAGCTGGAACATGAAAAATGCTATAAAAAGCAGGAAAGAAAAGGAGATCCTATCTATCGAACCTTAAAACTTTGTGCAAAATTAGGATGTCAATTGGATACAGAAATGCAAAATATACGCAATACTTCCAGCACAGCGTTCAATAAATAACCACACAGAATCATTTCAAATACAAATGAAAGAGAGGAAAACCTATGATTGATCGAAAACTCATCCACCATAAACTAAATAAAATGCCTTACAGTGGAAGTTATCAGGGAATGCGCTATCACCTCAGCGCACAGGAAAATACCATTTCTGTTTACGTATACCCAGAACCGTTCAACTTAGAAAAAACACCGGATGAACTGAAGATTCACCAGCAATTTCCCTTTGATGACGATGGTCTGGAACAGGCCGCCGACTGGTTAGATGCAATGTATCAGGAGCGTGAAGATTATTGGCAGGAGGCAAAGAAAAACAAGTTTCGTATGCCAGACTGAGGGTATACAGAAAGAAAAAAATGTAGAATCTCTGCGATTTGGAAGGGACAGAGGCCTCTTCCAAATCGCAGAGATTCCGCGTATTTTTCATAGATATACTTTAAATCAGGCACAGTTCTTCTGCTAAAAAAGATATAATATTACGAGATCCACGTACCGGTTTTACCTTTCAACGCATCTTTTAGTTTATCAAAAGATGTGATCAGCGCCTGTCTGCCGGACTTCTTTTCGATAAACTCCACGGATGCTTTGAACTTGGGAAGCATGTTGTAGATCCCAAAATGACCTTCTGTCATATATTCTTTTGCTTGCGCAACAGATATATTTCCAAGTGGTTCTTCATTTTCTTTTCCCATATTGATACAGACTTTTTCTACATTCGTCAGAATGATCAGTATATCTGCATCAATTCCTTCTGCAAGCTTCCCTGCCGACAGATCCTTTTCGATAACTGCGCTGGCTCCTCTCAGATGATGATCCTGCTGCAATACCGGAATACCACCGCCGCCGCAAGCAATTACCACCTGACCGGCGTCCAGAAGCGCGTTCACAGCATCAATCTCTACAATCTTAATCGGATTCGGTGCCGCAATAATTCGCCGGTATCCTTTTCCAGCTTCTTCAACAACAAAATTTCCCTTTTTACGCTCTTCGTTGGCTTCCTCTGCATTCATATAGCGTCCAAGCACTTTCGTCGGTGTATAAAATGCATCGTCATAAGGATCTACAATCACCTGCGTCAGAAGCGTGCTGACCGTCCGGTAAATCCCACGATCCAGCAATTCTTCACGCAGTGCATTCTGAAGATCGTAACCGATATATCCCTGGCTCATAGCAGAACACACCGACATAGGAGCTGCCGTGTAATTATCATGCGTTTTGCCAAATTCATTCATCGCGGTATGGATCATACCAACCTGCGGCGCGTTACTGTGCGTAATCGCGACGTCATAACCATCTTCCACCAGATCTGCAATCGACTTGGAAGAATTTCTGACCGCTACCATTTGTTCCGGCAGCGTAGTGCCCAGCGCACGATGTCCCAGCGCCACAACGACCTTTTTTCTCATACTTTAACACCTCAGTTTTTCAATTAATATGACTGATATACTCCCCAGATATAGAGTAATGGGAAGATCAGCCCCAGAATAGATGTGGCCAGGAATCCATAAGTCATAGTAGTCGTAATCATATCGACAACCGCAATGGCCAGAATCACAATACCAAGCAGCATTGCAACTTTTTTGTTCTTCCCGGATACACCAGCAATCCCGGCTGCCAGAGAACAAACCACAGATACCAAAGAAACCACATAGTCAAAGGTGCTCAACGCAGGAACTCCTGCCGCAGCAAGCACTTCATTGGTCGTCCCTGAAAAAAATATCAGAATAACCGTGCCTATTAATCCCAATACGGCACCAATCATAATTAAAATAGAAATCACCTTTAACAATCCACTCGGTTTAAACATTTTGAATTCCCCCTTCAAATCTATTTATATATTATAATTTTTTATTGCCACTTTGTAAAGCTATATTCCACGCAAGGCATCAATTGGGTTCAATTTAGCAGCTTTTCTGGCCGGATAAATCCCAAAAACAATCCCCACACTGCAAGAGAACAGAGTCGCGACCAGAACCGCTGGAAAAGAGAGATGCGCATGGATTCCTCCAATCTCCAAGGCAGAAATCAAGGCGGTCAACCCCGCTCCCAACAAGATACCAATCACTCCGCCAACTCCAGAAATAATCGCCGATTCACACAGAAATTGCGTGATAATGGAACCAGTCTTCGCTCCCAACGCTTTGCGGATTCCGATTTCTCGCGTGCGCTCTGTTACAGACACAAGCATGATATTCATAACACCGATCCCGCCTACGATCAGAGAAATCGCCGCAACCAACGCAACGAATGCTGTCACACCATCCATGATTGGTCCGAACATATCTGAAAGATCAATCGGTTTCTGCTGAATGAACAAATTATCTCCAAGAGAACGGTGCTGTGCATTGAGCATCCGAATCGTATTTTGTGCAATCATAGACACATCTTCTTTGTTTTTTGCTGTAATGTCAATGGAGGAGAATCCGTCAATCTTCCCACCAAACGCGGTAACCGTAGTGTAAGGCACCTCTATACGAAGCGATTCCTCCATTCCCATAGCAAGATACGTTTTCTCGGCTGCAAATACTTCTTCCGTAGTTTCACGAATCCCGATAATATTCAATGTCTGAATATTATTATCAATATTCAGATCCAGATCCATTCCCAACACATTTGTATTTCCAAACAGATAGATCGCAGTTAGCTCATCCAACACACAGACCATATTCCCATTCGCCACATCGTTATCTGTAAAATAGCTGCCTGAGACCAGCGATGTCATATACTGTGCAAATTCATACCCTGATGTGGAGAATGTAATAAGCGCCTCATATTTCCCTTTTCTGGTCTCCACATTTCCATAGCTGCTCTGTGCGGCAGATATCCCGGAAATACTATCCTCCAGAGAGATTTCTAAATTTTGAATGTCTTCTCCTGTGATAATATAGGGGTCCGTGATCTCATCGCTGTTGGCCATAATGGTCAATTGATTATTTTGCTCATTCGATGCATTGATTACATCTTCCTTCAATCCATTTCCAATCGAAACAATCGTAACCACAGAGGTAATGCCGATGATAATCCCAAGCATAGTCAGAAGAGACCGACCTTTATTCGCGCGGATGTTATCCAATGCCATTTTCACATATTCGATAAACTGTCCCATGTTTTCCTCCATTCTGTGCGCGTTTTTCCTTATTCCTCTTTCCCGGCAGATTCATCGGAATCGTTCTCCACAGGAGTGGCGGTCATCCCCTCTGTGATTTCCATACTCAGATCTGTAACCACTTTGTCTCCTTCCTTCAATCCGCTGATCACTTCTGCTTTTGTGTTGGATGTCGTACCAAGTTCTACGTTTTTTATCTTAACCACATTATTTTCAATCACATAGACAAAGTCTCCCTCACTGGAAGTGTTGATCGCCTGCCCGGGAATCGTAAGAACATGATCCGCTTCTGCAATCGTCATGGTCACTTTAGCCGTAGCACCGATGCAAAGATCTTCGTCAGGATTATTGATGTGGATTTCCGCTCCAATCACATTATTTCCTTTTTCATTCTTGGTTGCAATTTTATTGATCTTGGATAGTGTTCCATTGTAAGTTTTATCTCCGACCTTGACAGTTGCAGGCGTATCTTTCTTTATCTTTCCATAGTCGTCGGGTGAAATTTCAATCGTTACCTTTACATTTTTATTACTCGCAATCGTAAACAATGCATTCCCCTGCAAAGCAGAATCACCAGACGCGACCTCTACAGCAGAGATCACACCGTCCATATCCGCTTTGATTCCTTCTTTTCCCTTTTCTACCAACTCTGCAGGAGTAAGAGCCGCAAGAGCAGCAAGTTCCCCATCAATCGACATTTTCTCCAATTCCGCTGAACTTAATGAACTGGCAGAAGACGTCGCGCTGTTAGCCGCCTGATAAGCAGCCTCCCATTCCGCATATTTTGCGTCATATTTTGCTTGAAGCTCTGCGAGTCCGGCGTCATCGACAACCGGATCTTGAATGGAATCCAGATCTTTTTGCGCTAACTCTAAATCTTTGATCGCCTGCTCTTTTTGAGCCGCCGCCTTTTTGTATTCTTCACTGTCAAACACTGTGGAATCCATTGTTGCGTTACAATTCTCAATGGTTTCCCGCAGACTCTGAATCTTAGAATTCAAAGCCTCTCTCGCCTGAGCATTTGCTTCTATCTCAGCACTTGCACTACTCTGATTCTGTTCCCATTGCGCCTTCGCAGCATTCACCTGTCCTTCCATATCTTTCAGCTGCGCTTCCAGTGCATTCGCAGTCTCAACCTGTTTTGCTTTCGCAGCATTTTCCGCTTCAATCGCCTGATTGGACTGATCAATCGCCGCCTGCCTTCCAGCTTTGGATGCACGCAAGTTCAACTGTGATTCCTGATTATTTCGCTCAAGATCCTTGATATCATATGTAATCAGAACGTCTCCCGCCTTTACCGTATTTCCCACCACCGCGTTGCAGTTTATAATCGGAGCATTCACTGGAGAATAGTAAGTTTTGCTCTGCTCGCTGGCAATCGTTCCACTGGTTGTGTAGATCTCTTGCACTGACCCCATTGAAACCGCTTCCACCTGGAGCGATGCGCTGGTCTGTTCTTTGGAGGATGTTCCAAAAAGTTTCTGCAAGCCAAAAGCCAAAAGAACTAAAACTAAAATGATCGGAACGATGATCCAACCAGGAAGTTTTTTTCTGGGAGTCACTTCTTCCTCCATAAAATCTTCCTCCGCCAGAATGATTTCTTCCGTTATATCTATATTGTCCTTCTTTTTCTTCTTGTGCAACCGCATTTACATGTCCTCCTTTTCTGTCTGCTCCTGATTTACGTTTGTATAGAAGATTTTATAATGTCCAGAATCCGTATCGCTTTCAATTCGCCCGTCTAAAATACGGATCACACGATTTGCCTCTTTCGCAATATCATCATCATGGGTAATGATAATCACCGTTCTTCCACTATGATGCAATTCCTTCAATATATCCATAATTTCGCGAGTAGATCTGCTGTCCAGATTTCCAGTCGGTTCATCCGCCAGTATAATCGGCGGCCTCGCCGCAATCGCTCTCGCCACGGCCACTCGCTGCTGCTGCCCTCCAGACAATTCTGCAGGCTTATGCAACATTCTCGTCTTCAATCCAACTTTTGCCAATGCACTTTCCGCTATGCGCCGTCTTTTTTGCTTTCCGATCCCTCGGTAAATCAATGGCAGTTCCACATTTCCCCTGGAATTCAGATTCGCGACCAGATTAAATCCCTGAAAAATAAATCCAATCTGTCGGTTTCGAATGTCCGATAATTCATTATCAGATAAGCTGGAAACATCACGCCCATTCAAATAGTAATGTCCGGAAGTCGGCACGTCCAGACATCCTAACATATTCATCAACGTAGATTTCCCAGAACCGGAATGACCGACAATTGCAACCAGTTCTCCTTTCGTGATCGTTAAACTGACGCCATCCAACGCATGAACTTCGTTTTCACCGGGATTATAAATCTTGTAAATATTATGTATTTCTATTAAAGCCCTCTCCATTGTAATCCCCCTGTACTATTGTACTATTTTTATAATACAATAATATGATATCATAAATTTGTCAAGGGATCATTAAAAATTTACGAGAGTTTTGCACCAAATTCAGGTTTCCTCATATGATGATAGTAGAGAAAAGACGCAAAGTAAGAAGAAAAACATTGTCGCTCTTACATATCTATATTTCGATATTTGCTGGATGGAGGAATCTATGAGACTTTGTGAACTTCGGGAAAAAGAAGTCATCAATACTTGTGATTGTAAACGGCTCGGCTGTGTGGAAGACGTGATTTTGGATTTATGTAAGGGACGGGTTGAAGCGATTGTCATTCCCGTCCCTGGAAAGATCTGCGGATTGTTAGGCTCCGATAAAGAATATATTATTCCTGTAGAATGTATTCGTAAGATAGGACCAGATATCATCCTCGTGGACATCGTGGAAGAGAAATTTATTCATAGCTGCAAACTGTGTTAATATAAATAAACCTGCATTCGCCCGCAAAGGACACACCACCATACATGAAAGTTGTGAGGGCGCACTTGGCATCCCTGAATTCATGCTGCCTAATCGGCAGCAAACTTTCAAAGTAATTGTCTGCCAAACATTATGTCAATATTGCATCCAAAGTTTCCAATAGTTTCTTTATATTGATCGGTTTTGCCAGATGGCCATTCATACCGCATTCTACAGCTGTTTTCTTGTCTTCTTCAAACGCGTTTGCAGTCATCGCAAGAATCGGAATGGAAGCTATTTGTTTATTCTCCAAATCGCGGATCATTCTGGTCGCCTCATAGCCATTCATTACTGGCATTTGAACATCCATCAGTACCATCTGATAATATCCAGCCTCTGATTGACTCAGCATATCTACCGCAATCTGCCCATTCTCCGCAATTTCTACACTAAATCCAGCATCTTCCAATATGGACACTGCAATTTCCTGATTCAGTTCATTATCTTCCGCCAACAAAATTCGTCCGGTACGAGATGATACAGATTTTTCTATTTCCTCTTTCGATTCCTCGTCTTTATACACGATAGAATGTAGACAACTTCTCAATTCTGAAAAGAATAAAGGCTTACTACAGAAAGCTGTCACACCAGCCTCTTCCGCCTCTTCTTGAATATCCGACCAATCGTATGCCGTCAAAACAATAATCGGCACATCCTCTCCCATTTCTTTTCGTATTCTCCTGGTCACCTCAATCCCATTCATATCCGGGAGCAACCAGTCGATAATATATACATCGAAATTATCTCGCCGTGACATCGCCTGGCTCGTACGCAAAATGGCTTCCTTTCCAGACAATGTCCACTCTGCGCGCATTCCAATCTGACCCAGCATACCGGTTACACTATCACAAGTATTAAAGTCATCATCCACTACCAATGCCCGACAATTCTTTAATTTCGATATATCCTGCGGTTCTTCGGGTTCAGAATGCAGACGAAAAAGAAATGAAACGGTAACTTCTGTTCCTACACCCTGCTCGCTTTCCACTGTAATCGAACCATCCATCATATCCACAATATTTTTAGTGATCGCCATCCCAAGACCAGTTCCCTGAATTCCACTGATCGTACTGGTTTTCTCTCGTTCAAACGGTTCAAAAATATGTGATACAAACTCTTTACTCATACCAATACCAGTATCTTTGATCAAAAATTCATAAAAAGCAAATCCGGCAGGAGCCCCCGCTTTTTCCGTAATCCGCATACTGATAATTCCGCCAGCACCTGTATACTTCAGCGCATTGCTGAGAAGATTCAAAAGTACTTGATTCAAACGCAATTTATCACAGTAAATCTCCTCATGAAAGATATCCACCGTATCTATAAATAATTCAAGCTGTTTCGCATGTATATCGGTCTGTAAAATATTCCGCAAGCCATGTAAAATATCCGGAAGTCGGCACCACGTCTCTTCCAGATGCATTCTTCCACTTTCGATACGACTCATATCCAAAACATCATTAATCAAGCTTAACAAATGATTTCCAGACGTCATGATCTTCTTCAAATATTCTTTTACTTGTTCTTTATTGTCAATGTGTGTGCTTGCCAACGCCGTAAAACCCACAATCGCATTCATCGGAGTACGGATATCGTGTGACATATTGGAAAGAAATATACTTTTTGCCTTATTCGCCCTGTTCGCTTGCATCAGCGCATCTTCCAACAGATTTTTCTTTTCCAACTCGTTACGAATTTCTTCATCCACACTGCGCAATCCCAGAACAATACTATGACTTTCCTCCCAAATCCCTGCGCGCACAGCTTTCATCTGAAAATATGTAATTGTCTGATCTCTGAAAATACGATAGTTGACATAATACTGCTTCTTCTCTGTCAATTCTTTTTTCATTGTTTCCAGAGAAGATGCCTGCCTCAGCATTTCCTGATCTTCTTCATAGATAAACTCCTGTATGTAGCGCTCCATACTATCCTGATAATTCATTTCTTCACCAGGAACGGTTGTGAACAGATATCCCCCACTCTCTTCGTCGCGAAGCGGTATTCCTCTACCCGTATCTGCGTCAAAGAAGCAAACAAACTCATAATCAATGCTCAATGCCTGCACCAGTTCTGTCTGTCGTCTTTCATTTTCTTTTTCTTGTAATTTCTGTTCCGTACAGTCTAGCAGAAAACGCTGATAACACAATTCACCGTTTTCTTTCACGAGTTTGATATTTCCCATTACATGTAATATTTCCCCGTCTTTGTGCTGTACACGATATTCAATACTTACACTGTCGCCTTCCTTTTCCAGTTTTTGAATACAGTTTCGAAGCTTTATTTTGTCCTCAGCGACAACAGACTCTGCCACCATATCAAACCCGTCTTTCATCAACTCTTCATGGGATTCATAGCCAAGAATCTTCAGCGCCGCCCTGTTTACATTAAACACGCGCTTTCCGTCCATCGAGTGAAGAATTACTCCAGAATCTATCGTTGTAAAAATCGTCTCTAACGACTGGTTTTTTCTGACAATCTCCTGTTCATATGCGCGTTCCTGTGTCACATCAATCGCTACTCCTACCGTCCCCATGACAGAACCATCTAGATCATACAACGGGGATTTATATGTGGCAAGCGTCCGCAACCCTTCTCCTGTTTTGATCACTTCCTCAGAAACAAAAGTCTTCTTTTTGCTCATGACTTCTGCTTCCGATTCGATACAGGCAGGATCATCCTCCTCCACATCCCAAATATAGGCATGCCTCTGACCCTCAACCTGCTGTTTGGTTTTATTTACCGTTCTACAGAAACTATCGTTTACTTTTTCATGAATCCCGTCTTTATCCTTGTACCAGATCAAGTTCGGAATGTAATTAATCGTGGCCTCCAAATACTGGCTGGTCTGCCAGAAATCCTTGCTCATTTTACATGTTTTCTGCCATTTGGAGAAACGAAAGCGAATTTCTGTGTCTGACATAGGCAGCATCCATATATCATTTACTTCCGATAATTCCTCCGATAAAGAAAGAATCTGATCTGGTTTGGCAAGCAAAATCAATTCGGACTCCGCCTTTTTCTTTTGGAGCAGATCATTTACCGTCTGCTTAACATCCATATTCTGCAGATTCAACAAAATTACATCTGCCTTAGCCACCAGTGCTGTCTCTTTACACTCATCCTCGGTAAATTTATGTTCAAAATGTTCAAGTGCCGGCATACTTTTAATCACTTCAAACACTCTACACTGCATTCCCGTTAAACAAAAATGTATATAACAATGATACATACCCGTTTCCTCCTCATACCCAGTATAACTCAAATTATCGCCAAAACAATAGTCGCAGGATAAATTTTCCATCTAACAAGCAAAAGAAAAAAGTTATACCGGTGATCTATTCGATCTAATATCACGTGCTGATCACTCTTATTACAAATTATACTTTAAAATACAGGTTTATACAAGAAGCGTCCCTAGATTTTTCGGATAAAATCTAAAGACGCTTCCTGATTCTATAATCGTTGTTCTTTTATCATTCCTGATTTGTATGCTTTCAATAATCTTCCTAAATCATGGATCTGTTCCAATAATTCTTCCCCTTTATCTGTATCCGAAATATTGGCTCTGCTATCCAACTTTTCCACAAGCTGTATCTTTGGCGTATGTTCACTCTGTCCTGATATAAACGGCGCATGTTGTGCCAGACTCAGACTGTGGGAATCATAAATCAGCGTATACCCCGCAATCCCCGTAGCTTTTTGATAAGCCTTGGAAATTCCCCCGTCAATCACAAATAATTTGCCGTCTGCCTTCACCGGGCTTTCCCCGTTCTTAATCTTCACTGGCACATGTCCATTGATAATATGGCCTTTTTTCTCGTCAATCCCAAACATCCTTAAAATATTTTCACAGACATCGGCGCGTTCTGAAAAAATATAATAATCATTATATTTCTCTTTATGAAGGCTTTCGTCCTCCAAAAGATATCTCTCAAAAAATGCCATTTTGTCCTTCCCGTATAATGGAGATTTTGGCCCACACCATAAATACCATATAAAATCACAGGCATACTCCTTTTTTGAAGTATCTTCAGATGAAAAATACGCTTTGTTCACCAATTCATCTAACTTATCAAGGAGTTCTTTTCCCTTATATTTATTGCCATTGATATTGACGCTCTGTAATTCGCCATCTGCATCCATCGGAATGCAGCCATGGAACAACAGATTGTGATTGCACACATAGTACATAGAGCCCTTTGTAAGAAGAAATTGCATGTGTTCCTGCAATTTTTCACTGTGCAAGAAAGAATTTGCCAATACCTCCATCAACTCCGCTTCCCCATCGGAAAGTTTCAGAGGATCTTGTGGGTCTATCGTCGGGAAATAAGTATCTTTTAGTTTATGCTCTTTTCCATTCATCTCTATCGTATAATCCGAAAAGTTCACACGATTCAACAAACTGCGCTGCTGCATTTCCCATTCCGGATGTTTTTCCATGAGCTGTCCTTCCAGCTTCAATTGGATCACCGTAATCGCCTTATGCATCTTCGCTACTAATTTCACATCGACGGGATCATAGATATTGTCATCCAGCGTATTCGGATAATACAAGCTGCATTCGTCTTTCTTGTAGGCTTCCCCTGCAAATACCGCCAGCGCTCTTAGATTCAAGCCGTAACCGTCTTCCAGAATATCAAAGTTATTATAACGCATGGAAATACGAATCACATTGGCAATCAATGCGTAGTTTCCAGCCGCCGCGCCAATCCATGAGATATCATGATTTCCCCACTGCACATCGACATCACGCCTCGCCATCAGTTCATCCATAATAA
>JAAVXR010000021.1 GCA_022790755.1 Hespellia sp.
AAGAAGCACTAAGATCCTGCGCAGTCACAATTCCGAACACATTTTGTGCAATTTGCCAGATGTACTCTGAGAAAACATCTTTTTACACTCGAATCATACTAGACGTTTGCGAAACCAACAAACTTGCCGAATATTCTGACAATATGTTCCGTGAAAATCCATTTTGCGCCATGGAATCAAGACCATAGAAGACAGGAGGGTCGCTCCCCGACTGTCTTCTGTTCTACTGGGCTTGATGTAATGTTTGGCGCAGTCGGATTTGAACGGAATATATTGTCAGAATATTCTCACAGCCTAGAATTTCGCAATTGTCTATTTTGATTCTCACAACCTGCCAACCGCTTCCCCAGCAGCATGCGCCGTCGACCAAGCAATCTGCAAATTAAATCCTCCGGTCAGCGCATCCAGATCCAGCACCTCCCCCGCAAAATATATCCCGGTCATTAATTTGGACTCCATCGTCCCGGGGTCCACGTCTTTTACATTTACTCCGCCGGACGTAATCACCGCTTCCCGGTAATCCCGAAGTCCTGTCAATGTCATCTCAAAATGTTTGATCAGATGCACGAATCTCTTCCGCTCTTCTTTTGTGATTTCGTACGCTCTCTTCTGCGGATTGATTCCGGAAAGTTCCAACATGACCGGTTTCAACTTCGATGGGAACAGGCTGTCGATCACATTCTGAAACTGTTTCTTATGATTTTCTTCCAACTCGCGCAGTACCCGCAGATCCAGTTGTTCCTCACTCAAAGCTGGTTTCAAGTCAATGCACATTCGAAGCACGGCTTTAGACAATCTCCTGCCAACCACACTGCTGGCGCTCAAAATAATCGGTCCGCTGACTCCATAATGGGTAAACAGCATTTCTCCGAATTCTTCATAGACCTTTTTGCGCCCTTGAAACAAGGTCACATTTACATTTCGAAGGGACAATCCCTGAAGTTCTTTTGCATACCATTCTTGTACTTCCATCGGCACCAGCGCTGGAAACTGCTCTTCCACCCGATGTCCAACACTTTCGGCAAAGCGATATCCATCCCCGGTGGAACCCGTCGAAGGATAGGAGCGCCCCCCTGTTGCAATCACGCAGGCATCCCCTTCTATTCTGTCGCCCGCCTCGGTTTCTATCCAAGAAAACCGTCCGTCATCGACATGAATTTTCTGTATTCTGGTGTGCAAATGAATATGTACATCGACACGGGCCAGCTCTTTTTCCAGAATTCGAATCACATCTGAAGAGCGATCGCTAGCTGGAAACACTCGATTGCCTCGCTCTATCTTGGTCTTCAAACCTAAACCTTCAAAGAACGCAATCGTCTCTTCATTTGTAAAACCATAGAAACTGCTATAAAGGAACCTGGCATTTCGCTGCACAGACGCGAACAATCCATCCAGATCGCAGGCATTGGTCAGATTACATCTGCCCTTCCCGGTGATAAACAGTTTTTTCCCCAGCTTTTCATTTCGCTCATACAGATCCACCCTATGCCCATGTCTACCGGCAATCACAGCCGCCATCATACCAGCCGCGCCGCCACCGACAATCAGAATTCTCTTCACCCTTTCCTCCATTCTGTGTACGTTTCATGACACAAACGAGTCTTCAACTTTTACCAATGCTCCGAGTGTATATTTTCAACCAATCATTTTCTTTCTGTGAAAGATACGGACTGATGGTTTCGTACACCTTTCTGTGATACGCATTGAGCAACTCGCATTCCTCCTCTGTCAACTGTTCCGGAACAATCGCATCCAGATCAATCGGCGCCAAAGTCAGCGGTTCAAAATACAAAAACTGACCATAAGCGTTTCGTTCCCCCTGACAGACCAACAATTCATTCTCCGTCCGAATCCCGTGAGAGCCTTCCACATAAATACCTGGTTCGTCCGTAATCACCATATTTTTTTCTAACGGATATCGTTTCCGCGACCGCTGTATCCAGTTAAATGTCACCGGCGGCTCATGGATATTACCGAGATATCCCACCCCATGTCCGGTTCCGTGATGAAAATCCTTCCCTTTTTTCCAGAAAGGCGCTCTCGCCGCATAATCCAGATTCATCCCTGTACAGCCTTCCAGAAATACGGCGTCCGCCAAATGCAGCATTCCGGCTGCCACCATGGTAAAATCACGTTTCTCCTCTTCCGTCAATTCTCCCAAAGCAATCGTTCTGGTGATATCCGTGGAACCTTCCAGGTAATGTCCCCCGGTGTCGGATAAATAGAACCCCCTTTGCTCCAATTCAATATTCGATTGTTCTGTTGCTGAATAATGAACGATCGCCGCATGCTCCCCATATGCGCTGATCGGCGCAAAACTCGGTCCCAGAAAATGTTCCTGCTCTGCCCGAAATGCTTCCAATTTTGAGGAGGCGTCCAGTTCAGTGATCGCCTTTTTCCCCATCTGTGTTTTCAGCCAATACATAAATTTAGTGACCGCCACACCGTCTTTCAGATGTGCCCGCCGAATATGTTTTACTTCCGTATCATTTTTCACAGCCTTCATCAGGATTGTAGGATTCTCCGCTTCAATCACCCGGACATTTTTGGGAATTTCCTGATACAGAGCATAATTGATTCTTTGGGGGTCCACCAACACCGTATATTCTTCCGATAGTTTACGGATCTGCTCACAGATCGTATCATAAGGACACAGCTCCACGTGCTGCTCCTGAAAATTTTTCTGTATGGAAACCGAAAATTTCTCTGCATCCGCATACAATTCCACCGATTCCAGCCGGATCATCGCATAAGATAACACCAGCGGACAGTACGCCACATCATTTCCGCGGATATTCAGAAGCCACCCGATATCATCCAGACTTGTCAGTATATGCACATCCGCCCCCAACTGCCGCATCCGGTCCCTAAGACGTTTTAATTTGGATGCAACGGGCTCTCCGGCGTAACTGTCATCCAATGTGAAGGCCGGTTCCCGCGAAAGCGCCGGCCGATCTTTCCAAATCTCCCCGATCAGATCTTCCTGACAGACAATGCTCCCCTCTTTCTCTTTTGCAATCTTTTCATAATTCTTTCCCGTCATCGCCCCGATGGTACGACCGTCAAAACCAATACACCCACCTCTCGGAAGGACATCCTTGAGATAAGCTTCCAGCGTAGGTACACCCGCCATCCCGGCCTTTTGCAGATAAATCCCTGTATCTGCAAGCTGCGCTTCCGCCTGCAGAAAGTATCTGCCATCCGTCCAAAGTGCGGATCGTTCTTTTGTGATCACTGCCGTTCCAGCCGACCCGGTAAAGCCCGTAAGGAACTCGCGCGCTTTAAAATAGTCGCCCACATATTCACTCTGATGAAAATCCGCAGACGGCACGATATAGACATCGACACCTCGTCTCTTCATCAAACCTTGCAACGCTTCTATTCTCTCCCGTACGGTCATACTCTGCTCTCCTCTGTATCATTTCCATCTCTATAAAAACACCCATCCTCCGTCACCAGATATCGGGGACGAATATCGTGTTCCTCCATCGCCACTTTGGGAACACATTGCATCGAAAAAGCCAGCGCCATCGTATCATAGTCTTTATGCGACTGCAAGTAGCGATCATAATATCCACCGCCATACCCGATCCGGCCGCAGAAACGATCAAACGCCACCCCTGGCATAAGCAATAAAGCCGACGAATCCTTCGCCGATTCCATCGTCGTAGGTTCCAAAATTCCGTAGCTTCCAGGCTCCAGATCCGCAAAAGAATCTATATAAAAAAACTGCATTTCTGTCTTTGAAAGAACTTTTGGCACAGCTACCTTTTTCCCTTGCTTCCAGGCTGTGAAAAGAAGGTCTCTCGTGTCCACCTCATTTCTGACCGGAAGATAACCATAAATACACTGTGCCTGTTCAAAAGCCGGGTGTGCGACCACCCGTTCCATAATTTTTCTGCTGTTCTCCCGCCACTGTTTCGCAGACAGTTCCTTTCTTCTGCGCAAAATTTCCCGCCTAATGTCCTGTTTTGTGTCCATATTTTTCACCCAGATTGACGATTGAACCGTCTTTCTCCTCTATATCAATCCGGTCCAACTGGCTGCGCAGATTTCGCTTGAAAGCATCCACATACTCCCTGCGCAAAATTTTCTGCTCCTTCTGTTCTTCCTCCGTCAACCCTTCTGCCTTTGACTTGCGATACAATGCATTGATTCGTTTTATCTTCTGTTCATCCATCTTCTTCCTCCACTTTAGCTCGAATAATTTTCCAGGAATCCAAACAACTCTTCTATCGTCTCCACATATTTTCCTGTTTGCAGTTCGCCCTGCAACTCCTCTGGAAGTGTATCCATCCGTATATTGGTATACTCATAAATCGTCTGTTTATCATACAAATAGACGACCACATAATCATTCAGCCCCATCAGATAATAGCCTTCATTTTTTACTGCTTCCCCTTCCGTTTTGACAGACAACTCCGGTTCTTCCTCAACCTCTGCCTTTACCTGCTCCGGAAGATGTTGACTTTGCATATACTGATAACTCAGCTGATAGCCGATGCCAAGCACAGATAGAAACATGAAAATTCCCAGGAAAAAGCCAATACAGTATCTCATTTTCATAAGGACAACCCCTTTTTTATACAGTATTGGCCAATTGATTTTCATTTATACTATTTTCGCGGAGTTGGGGGCAAAAGGAGCTTTTTTAAATTGTATCTGGCAAATTGCACAAATTATATTCCTCTTTGTTCCAGGTTTCGAATCTAAGAGCCTCTAAATGTTCTGAAGAAAAGCAGTATAGTACGGACGCAACCGCCCTCAATGCGCCGTCCATGGCGCAGACCGGGCTTTCGCCGGCATCCATGCCGCCGAATTGCTGAAAATTGACAGAACATCAAGATGCTCTAAGATCCTTCACAGTCACAAAACAGAATACAATTTGTGCAATTTGCCAATATCAGTTTTGGAAAGCTCCTTTTACCCCCAACTCCACGAAGATTACCAAGCAAAAGATCGTATGAAAAACTCACATCAACCGCAGTTTTTTGCAGAATCGGACGATCATCGTCCCTTTCGGCATCATGCGTAGCTCTTCTTCCGAAAGAACACCCAACAACAAGACACCCGCACCGTAGACTGCGACGGCAATCAGCATCGCCAAAATCGTGGCAATCCTTCCACCGATCAAAAAATCAAAAAATTTATGGACTCCGAAGGTCGCCACTCCCATTACTGCGGAAGCAATCAAAGGTTTCACAAAGGTGCGCTCAATCTCCTGCGTATATCCACAGGCGCTACGAATCGCATACGCATTCAACAGGCACATACTCAGTGAGAAAATGATATTCGCGACTACGATGGAATAGATACTCCACTTAAAGAAAATCAACATAATCAACAGCGCCACCAGATGAATCCCAAGGGACACAGCAGCATTTTTGACCGGCGTCGTCATACGGTTCAACCCTTGCAGCACCGCATTTGTCACCGTGGATAGACAGTAGAATACCACCGTCACCGCACCGATAGATAACATCAGAGCCGGCGTCTGCCGTTTATCTCCATACAAAAGCTGCATAATTGGGGACGACAGTGCCAGATAACCGACAAAACTCGGAATCGCAATCAGCATCGCAAATCTTATGGTCAACTGAATCTTCTTATAAATCTGTTCCCGGTCCCCCACCGATACTGCCGCCGTAAGACTTGGAATCACAGAGGAAGAAAGTGCATTCGCCATAGCCAGCGGCACGTTGATCAACGTATTATACTTCCCGGTAAAGATTCCGAGCAGTGCAACGTACTCCTGCTCCTCGTTGCCCTGAGCCGCCATGATTTTGCTGAACAACACCTGATCCAGCACCTGGCTGATATTATAAATCGCAGTACTCAAAATTACCGGCGCAATCGTAAGCAACAGAATCTTGAAAATCCGCTGATAACTTTCCGTTCTCCCGCTGCGGTCCATGCGATACTGCCTGCGCATCTTATATCGGTACGTATACAGCACAAAGAGAAGGAAGAAACAGCCTCCTAGCGCCCCAATCACTGTTCCGAGTGTTCCTCCAGCGGCAGCATATGCCGGGCCATAAAGCTCGTCCCCCTTTGTCTTCGCAACTTCCGTTCCCACTTTGAGCAGATAACTGGCGGCAATCAGACTCACAATCGCATTCACCAACTGCTCCATAATCTGGGAGACTGCCGTCGGCATCATCGTGTTCATTCCCTGAAAATACCCACGCACAACTCCCATGATCGCCACTACAAACAAGCCCGGCGCCAAAACACGCAGTGCATATCGACTGAAAGGCGTCGCCATCAAATACGTAGCGATTCCACCGGCTCCAAATCCTACCACCAGACTCACGAACAGCCCCGACACACATGCAAAAAGCAAGGCACACAAAAAAACACGTATCGCATTCCTTCGCTCTCCTCGCGCCACCCGCGCGGACACCAGTTTGGAGACGGCCAACGGAAGGCTGTAAGAAGACAACAACAACGCAATACTATATACTTCAAAAGCATATCCGTAAAATCCCATCCCTTCATCTCCAATAATGTAGGTCAGCGGAATACGATATGCGATCCCAATCATTCTTGTGATCACTCCTGCCGATGCCAGTATCACACCTTGTACCAGGAAATCACTGTCTTTACGTCTTTTCTTTTGTTTCGCAGACATAAACCTCCCATTGGCAGTCTTCTAACGACTGCCTATCTTGTTATCTTTATTTTATCGAGAATACTTCCCTGTTTTTCTTCCATCACAAGACGTTCCTGATCTTCCATGTGGTCATAACCAAATAAGTGTAACATACTATGTGCGATAAGAAAAGCAAATTCTCTTTTTACGGAATGCCCGTATGTATCCGCCTGCGCAAGCACGTGCTCCTTGGAAATCACAATATCTCCCAGCAAGAGCTCGCCGGATTCCGGATGAAAACAATCGTCCGATCCTTCCAAATCCTCAAACGCCTGAACCTGTCCAAAATCAACCATCGGAAAAGAGAGCACATCCGTCGCCCGGTCAATGTTTCGATACATTCGATTCATTTCTCGAATTTCTTCATCATCCGTCAATAGGAGATTCACTTCCACTTCATAGGGACAGCTTAAATCTTCCAGCACCGTTTCTATCACCAGCGCAGCAACCATCTCACAATCCAAATCGAGACTGCATGTCCCCTCTTCCTCCAAAAAGATACTCATCGTTTCCTCCATTCTGTGCACGTCTTGCAGCACAAACAGGTATGGATGAATTTTCCTTTCATCTTCCCCTTGTTCTTCCACGTTCCTTTGTGCGGCCATTCTTCTTCTCAAATTCCTCATATGCCTTCACGATCTTTTGCACCAGCGGATGCCGCACCACATCACGGTTCGTCAACGTACAGATCTTAATGTCTTCAATATTCTTCACGACTTTCACGGCAACATCCAATCCAGAAACCGCTCCGGCAGGCAAATCCTTCTGGGAGGAATCTCCCGTCACCACCACTTTTGATCCAAATCCGATACGGGTCAGAAACATCTTCATCTGCGCCGGCGTCGTATTCTGTGCTTCGTCCAGAATAATAAATGCATTGTCCAGCGTCCGCCCACGCATATAGGCCAACGGAGCGACCTCGATCAGTCCTTTCTCTGAATTGCGCACAAAACTTTCCGCTCCCATAATCTCGTAGAGCGCATCGTAGAGTGGTCGCAGATACGGATCAATCTTACTCTGTAAATCCCCAGGCAGAAATCCCAGTTTCTCTCCGGCCTCAATTGCAGGTCTCGTGAGAATGATTCGGTTCACTTCATTATGCTTGAATGCAGTGACTGCCATCGCCATTGCAAGATACGTCTTCCCTGTTCCCGCGGGCCCAAGTCCAAAGGTAATCATCTTACTGCGGATGGCATCGGTATATTTCTTCTGTCCGATCGTCTTAGGCTTGATCGGCTTTCCTTGCAACGTATGACAGATGACGTCCTGATCTATCTCCACAAGATCACCTTCGCTGTCATCATAAACCAGCGAAATCGCATAGTCCACATTCTGTTCTGTGATGGTACTTCCTCGCCTGGACAGTTCCGTCAACTGTTCGAGAATCCGTTTGGTTCGATCGACAGCCGTCGCTTCTCCCAATATCTTGATATCGCCGTCCCTGGCAATTAAGGTCACATGAAAGGTCCTCTCTAGTTTTTTCGCGTATGCGTCGAACTGTCCGAAGACATTTTTCTCATGCTCCATAGGTATGTCAATTATCGTTTCCGATAGACTCATCTGTTTCTTTCCTTTCAATCGTGAGAATTTCTGTATCTGCTGGCTTCCCCAGGGGCTCCACCAAAGAAAGATTTCCTGCTGCCCTTGCCTGCTTTTTATCTATGAGTATTTTAACATTATTTTCCGTAATTTGAACCCCTTTTTTTTCCAATTCTTCACAAAAACTATGAAATCTATCGCTCATTTGTTTTTGGACTTCTTCTTTCTTATATTTACCCTGGATCCATTTGTATTCTTTTTGTTTGATCTGCCCGAAATAGACAGGTAGATACATGCTTTCCCCAAACTTCACCTGCTTCTCCCATCCACACACCTCATAGCCTGTATCCGAATGTTCCAACTTGCCGGTAGCAATCCGAAGGTTCCCGATCTGTAAATAATACACCTTTTGATTCTTTTGAATATAGTATCTCTTTTTATCATATACCATATCCATCGTATCCTGATACTCTTGTATGGTAGCCCCATATATATCTGCATCCGCAGTATGGTATTGATAAGCGATCACTTCATCCGCATCATTTTGTACTTCCACTCTTCCTGTAACCAGAATATCCCCTGCCTTGACTGCATCTCCGGCATGCACCAATGGAACGCCTTGGCGGGTTACGATCTCCACAATCGTTGCATCTTTCTCCGCGACCAGATCCTTTGGCGTCTCCTGTACTTCCTCTGCCGGCTTACTTTGTATAATATCATCATTTTCCTTCACCTGAATTGTCAGTCTGCTTCCATCAATGGATGCAGAAACCCATACAATATCATCGTAGGCACTCCGAAGATCTTTGACGATCTGCTCGCAGTCCACATCCCGTTTCTTCATTCCAGGCTCTACCTTTTTGCTTTCCAGAAATACAAGCAACGTTTCACTGGTCCTGGCTTGATTGCCTTCGAAATGGATATCCCAGATAAATCCCGAATAAAGGTATAGAAGCATGATACACAACACGGCACCTGCAAAATACACTTTCCGTTTACGATTTCGGAAAAAGAAAAACGGAAGTCCCTTCTTCTCCATGATTGATATCCTGGTCTGTGTTTTCCGAAGCAGTGGTTTCAACTTTTTGAAATCTTTCAAGCCGATGCACATTTCATATGCATTTCCGACAGGCAGAAGACCCCATATAAAAATTCCGCGAAAACTGCAGAGATTCAAAAACCGCTCCGGGGAATACCCTTGGATTCTTATTCTGATATATCCTTTTAAATATCTGATGATTGACAGAAGCAAACTGATATCCTCACTTACCATATTCTAACGATGTGATCCGACCGTTTATTTTCATCTCATCGTTTGTATAGTATTCAATCTGCATTTTCTTTCCGATGATCTTAATCTGTCCTGCTTTTGTCTGTACACGGATCAACTCATCCGTATATTCTATGATCCCACGGTAATTTTCTATGCACAGTTCCTCTCTTCCGGCAATCGTCACAATGGGAATCCCCAAAACAACATCCTTAGGCATTCCTGTGGCATCCGAAAGCCTTGATTTTATCTCATCCCGATCTCGCAACGAATCTCGATTCATATACAAATGCCATACATATACCTTTTATTCTTAGTATATGTATGGCACAAAAATGCTATACCGAATGGCTTATTCAATAATCATTTTAATCAGAGGTTCTTTCTCTGGACAATTTGCAGAGATGTGATATGCCTGCAAAAGTCTTTGCACTGCTTTCTCTGACTTCTCCTTGTCATTCGCGTGAATCACAGCGATCGACTCTCCCTTTTGTACCGGATCTCCTTTCTTTTTGCGAAGTACCAATCCTACGGAAAGATCAATCTGACTTTCCTTTGTCTCTCTTCCTCCGCCCAACAGCAACGCTATCCGACCGATATCTTCCGTATCTATGTTCTCCACATACCCATCCTCAAATGAAAAAACTTCTGTCTGGTAAGCGGCACACGGCAACAAGGAAACGTCTTTTGCCTGCCGGATATCTCCGCCTTGCGCCTCCACCCATTCTAAGAATTTGGAAAATGCCATTCCATTATGCAACGCACCCTCCAGCTTTCGTCTGGCACTCTCCACAGAATCACTCTTTTTGGCTCTGTATACCATCTGAGAGCCCAGCGTCAAAACCAGCTCCTCCAGATCTCTTGGCCCCTCTCCTTTCAGTGTAGCAATCGCCTCTTTGACCTCCAGTGCATTTCCCACCGCATAACCTAACGGCTGATCCATATCAGACACTACCGCACATATATCCTTTCCGGCCAACTTGCCGATATCCACCATCTCCTTTGCCAGATCCTCCGCGTTCTCCTGCGTCTTCATAAATGCACCGTCTCCGGTTTTGACGTCCAGCACGATGGCATCCGACCCGGCTGCCAGCTTCTTGCTCATGATACTGCTTGCAATCAGCGACATTTGTTCCACGGTTCCCGTCACATCCCGCAACGCATACAGCTTTTTATCTGCAGGAGCCAGATTCGCCGTCTGACCTGCCAGTGCGATGTGGATTGTATTCACGTTACGAATAAACTGTTCTGTCGGTAAATCCGTGCGAAATCCCTGAAAACTTTCCAGCTTATCAATCGTACCTCCCGTATGCCCCAGGCCTCTTCCAGACATCTTTGCAACTGGAACTCCAAGCGATGCAACCAACGGACCAAGTACCAGAGACGTCTTGTCACCTACACCGCCCGTACTATGCTTATCCACCTTGATTCCATGAATCCCGGAAAGATCTAGCATATCGCCGCTTTTCGCCATAGAAAGCGTCAGATGCTTCGTCTCTTCCTTGGTCATGCCGACAAAACAGATTGCCATCATCATCGCCGACATCTGATAGTCAGGAATATCTTCCTTTGTAAATCCTTCCACCATCCAGGAGATCTCTTCCTCTGTCAGCTCGCCTCCCCGTCTCTTTTTTACGATCAAATCATACATGTTCATAGCACTGCCTCCCTTTCTGGAATTCTGCACGAAACGGCGTCCATACCGTATCGCAAAGAACAATTTGCAAACAGTTCCTCTATAATCTGCTCATATCGCTTCAAGTCCGTACACTTTCGAATTATTTTTTCGTATCGAAACGGACGTAGTTCCCCCCTCTGGGCTGGTGCCTGCATCTTGGAATATCCCTGAGAAAATTCCTCATCAACAACAAAAGAATCGGACAGATAACTCCATAATTCTTTCATTTTAAATAGTACATTGCGATCACCGGACATTTCCTCGACATATTGTGCCAACAAATCGTCGTGAAAAGCTCGAAATGTCTCTTTTTCCGGCACTCCTCCTCCGACAGCCATCTGCGCCAGTCCAGGATTTCTCAAAATCCCCCTTCCCAGCATCACGCAATCTTCCTGCGGAAATTCTTCTTTCAACGCCGCGATCTGCAAAACCGTAAACAAATCTCCATTATAACAAACCGGATTCTCGCTCCTCTCCAATGCCTGAGCAAACACCTTCCTGTTGGGCACATTTTTATAAAAATCCTGCTGAACTCTCGGATGAATAATCAATTCTTCCATTGGAAAGCGGTTATAAATCGAAAGCAATCGTTCAAATTCATCCGGATTTTCTTTGCCGATTCGTGTTTTCACGGAAATTCTCATATCCAACCTGGTAAACACTTCGTCCAGAAATCGCTCCAATTCTTCCGGATATGCCAAAAACCCAGCGCCTCTCCCCCGGGAGACTACCGTCTTGGACGGGCATCCCAGATTCAAATTCACTTCCTGATATCCATACGCCTTTAGCTTTTTCGCAGTCTGAATAAATCCTTCCGCCTGATTGGACATGATCTGCGGAACAACATACATGTCAGGATTATGTTCGGGCAGAATCTCGTTGTGTTCCCGGGTATTGAACCCCCTCTTTGTGTGAGGGGACAGAAACGGTGTAAAATATTTCTTCATCGGATAAAAATATTTGTGATACGTCCTGCGATATATGAATGTCGTAATTCCTTCCAGCGGCGCCAGATAGTATTGCATGACTCCTACTCCTTTTCCTTAAAAATTCGCCGCCAAACAGGCGGCATAAATTCAGAGATGCCCAGCGCCCGCACAACTTTCATGTATGGTAAAGCGTTCAAATGCGCTCGCATGCAGGCTTACTTCCTACATTCCTCTTTTGCCCGTATGACAGCCTCTGCCATCTCCCGAATCTTTTTGGCCGGAGAGGGTGCGTTCAGAATTCCAGAAGTCGCTCCCGTACCGTCCGCACCATGTTTGATAATCTGATAACAATCTTCCGCCGTGCGGACTCCCGCACCGATGGAAATCAGGACCCTAGGATTCACTTCATGCAGCGCCTTCACAGTCTCCGTCGCGTAAGATGCATCCGGTATCTTTCCCGTTGCAATCAATTCCGTTGGCTCAGCCACGATAATGTCCGGGTCCATACAGGCGACTGCTCTGGATTCGGCAATGGAATCCGCACACACAATCGTAATCATATCCAATTCCTTCGCCCGCTGGATCGCCGTATATAGTTCATGGACCGTCTTTGGGTTCTCCGCATGATTCAAATAGACTGCCTCCACACCGGCCTCCTTGAGCGATTCCGGCAGCACATATCCCATCCCGCGTCCCGGAATCAGCGCATCCATAGATTGCGCGCCTATCGTCAGATACTCCGTATTCTCCCGCACCATGCGAATATCCGCGTATGGACAAGTGAAATAGATCTGCAGCCCCGTATCCTTCGCCACCTGGTCTGCCTCCTTCGCTAGCTCCAGGCATTTTTCCCCATATAAATATGACTTGGGATTCACCATCAAAAATGTTTCTTCTAATCTTGGCATCGTTGTTCCCTCCCGGATTCTTCTTAATTCCTATAAATGTACCTGCAATACTTTCATCTATCGTAGTACGTTCCCTTGTGAGCATGCACAAATTTTGCCCACTTAGATTCTATCTACATTATATTTATCCCATCCCGCAAAGTCAATGTATACAAGAAAACGCCTGCATCATTGCTGAACGTCTTAGATTCCATTAGCAGTTAGTTCACCGCAATATTGCCCCGTCTGTGTGAGAGGTCCTTCCGCTTCCATCTGCGTCCCACTTGCAAAGATATAAAAATAACAATCTGAATTTCTTGAAAACTTCTTTTTCATACTATATAATAATGAAAAAGATACCTAATTATTTATTAGTCACATATGTGCCTTCCATAAAATGAAAAGAGGTGCTTCTAATCATGAACAAAAATGACATTTCAGATCCTATGTTCGATAAAATGGTCTTAGTATCCATTCTTTACTACAAAAACAAGCTATCCCAACAGGAAATCGCTCGAAAGCTGAATATTTCCAGGCCTTGGGTGTCCAAGCTCCTCTCTCGGGCAGAAGAACTCGGTATCGTAAAAATCGAGATTGACTCTCCTGCATTCGGTAATTCCTATCTGGAAAAACAATTGAAACTGATCTATGATATACCATATGTAGGCGTCATCAATCCTTACGACCACTCCAGAGACTATGTTTCCCGGGCCGCCGTGAATTACTTTGTCTCCCAGATCAAGCCCGACGATGTGATCGGAATCGGATGGGGAGCTTCTGTCTCCAGATTTCTCCGACAAATGGTCTCCTTGTATCTGCCGGACACTCAGATCATTCCCCTGGCGGCAAGTTTTGGAACTTCCGCTGAGACACTGCCGAACTATATCGCCATGCAGCTAGCCAGCAAGTTGGGGGGCACCGCACATCTGCTGCACGTACCGGCCTTTTGCTCTTCACAGGAGGAATATGACGCCCTGATTTCAAATGAACAGACTCGGCAAAAGATTTCCATGGCGGAACATGTGGACATTGCCATCGCCGGAATTGGAAGTTTCACTTCCTCCTTCCTGCTGCGCCATAATATCCTTTCCTCAGAAGAAGTCCAGGAATTAAAAGCCGCCAACGCAATCGGCGATCTCCTGCTCCAATTTATCGACAAAGACGGTAACCCAGTCAACACCGAGATCTGCCGCCGCATCATCAAAGCGGATATTTTCGAAATTAAGAAAAATGCCCGAACCGTGATCGCGATGACCGAAGGAAAAGAGAAACTAGAAATGGTACAGGCCGTGCTGTCCCGACATCTGGTCGATGCTTTTTTTACAAATGAGGAGACTGCATTTGCGCTGTTACAGGCGTATGATGCCGGAATTCCTTTCCGCAAATCCTAGAAACACGCTGTTTTACATCATCGTATCGTCTCGCAACACCTCAGACAGACTGATACGACGCATATTGCACCATGCAAGACCATAAGCAAGGGCCACGGCTCCCCAAATAGCCAGTATAAAACCGCTAATCGGAATCCATGGCGCCTCAGATAGAAATTCTGCGGGAACAATATAGCTCGCTTTCAGCATACTTCCCACAGTCAAAACCGCCAATGGCGTTGTCACTAACATCGGGCGTCCTGCAAGCGTACATGCTTCGATGCAAAATAGATTCCGAATTTCTTTTGGTGTCATCCCTATGGACATATACCTGGCAAACTCCCGCCTCCTCTGTCGCACAAAACCAAGGGTATTGGAGAACACATTGCCAATGCCAATGATTGCAAGCAGCGCACAAAATATTCCCAGCACCGCCATCATTCCCTGTATTTCTTTATCATTTATTTCATACTCCTGAATACGGTTTTCACTTTCTACGATATAATCTTCCATAATCGTCGCATTTATTTCGTTCTGCAAAGAAGCCAGATCTTCCGCCGCCGCATTCTCTTTGCCAAGAATACAGACAAAAGTATCTTCTTCCGTGTTTGCAATCTGTCCTTTGATCTCTTTCCACAGTGATAGCGGAACAACATGTACCAGTTCATAATAATCCAGCGTCGCATATTCTTCCCGCAAATCAGGCGTTGCCTCTGTATAAGATAAGACTGGAATTTCTACCGCTGTTTCTTCATTGCCATATGGTCTTAATTTGCTTGTCTTTTGCTCTGTTTTGACATAAGGCATATACTGCGGATGTCTGAAATCAGGATTCGTCACATCCCGGATCTGATTGTACAGGATCCCTCCGTCGAGCCGTGGCGAAGCCCCCGTCTGTTCGCAGTATTTGAGAAAACTCGCATCATCCAATATGACAATCGGTGCATTTACCAGCCATCCGTCGCCTGTCCTTGTCACATACTCGCCAGAAGCGTGGGAGAATCCTCCGAAAGCTTTCATTTCCTCGCTCATTTCCCCCTCTGTGATGATTCTTTTTGCTGCCGCTTTTTGATACACGATGGCGCTTTCCACATCGGAGAGTTCCTGTATTTCCTGTGTTTTTTCAAAAGAATCTATCTCCGTGTCCCGAACCGTCACCATAATATCCCAAACATCCTGATACCTTTCAAAATACGTTTCTCTTGTACTGATCTCGGAGAGTGTAAAAAAACACTGCATAATTGTAAACGCAAGAATGGAACAAAGTAAAGACAGCGTTGCCGTTCGCAAGGCTTTTTTCTGCGCTCTCAGCGCATTTCCAGCAAGTTCCCCTTCCACACCAAAAAACTGCTTGAGAATCCGGGACTCTTTTTTTCGTTTCAATTCTAATTCACCGGTACTTTTTACCGCTTCCAGCGGTGTCATTCTACTTAATTTTCTGGCCGGCAGCCGCGCGGAAATCCATACGGTTATCCCTGTGATAAGCAATGTCCATACCAAAACCAGCGGATGATACCCAAAAACCGCTTCATGACGCCCCGGCACATGTTCTCCCAGAAACATATTTGACATCTGTAAAATGCCCATACTACATACAATCCCCAGCAAATCCCCGACCAAAACCGGTATCGCGCACAGAACGACCGCCTCCTGCAGGAAGCATTTCCGTATCTGTCTCGGCGTTGCTCCGATACTGGAAAGAATTCCAAACTGATGGATTCTTGCATTCATAGACACAGCAAACGCATTGTGTATAATGACAATCAAAGAAATGGATGCCAGTCCCATAATCAACAGGAATAGCGGTAATATCAGTCTCGGCGCCGTATCCTGCTCGCTGCGGATCAGATACATTGCCAGAAGTTCATAGTGATATGTGACCGTTTCCGGTGAAATTTCTACCAGTTCCATCAACTTCGATGTATCTGAGAAAACATCCTGCATATTCTGGAAATACAGATCGACAACGAGCTCCTGCCCCTGCGTTTGATGTTCCTGATTCCGGGAATTCGTTTTATGTACCGTTACATTCTCTACAGCCGCAAAATTTGTGATGGTTTCTATTTGCTTAGCATTCAATCTCCCTGTAATGCGGCTATGCCAGCCTCCTTCTTCCAGCTCAATTCTTTCCACTTCATATTTCCACAGATTATAAAATAATCCGCACAACAGCGATAAAAGCAAAGCAGATAAAAAAGCCGCGATTCTGATAGAGGCATTCGACGAACGATTATTTTTTATAGAATCCGACGTATATGCATTCCACATCTCCTTCACCCCCTTCGTTCATCACGGAGGAGATGTCCATCCTCTATGGTGATGACGCGATCCGCTTCCAGAGCAGCTTTTTCATCGTGCGTAATGAACAAAACCGTCTGTCCCAGATTCCGATTGGAAAGCTTCAGCAGATCCATAATTTCTCTGGAATTCCTCTGATCCAGATTGCCGGTCGGCTCGTCTGCTAATAGCAGTGCCGGACGGTAGATCAAAGCACGCGCTATCGCAACTCGCTGTTGCTGCCCTCCCGACAACTGATTCGGCAACGCTTCCAATTTGTCAGAAATACCAAGTGCATGGATGACCTTTTCAAAATATTCTTTATTGGGTTTCTTCTTATCCAGTGCAAGCGGCATCAGAATATTCTTTCGCACGGTAAGCGTGGGAATCAGATTGTAAAACTGATAGACAATCCCTACTTTTCTTCTGCGAAAAATTGCTGCCTGCGTCGGATTCAATTGGGAAAGATCCATCCCTCCCACGATAACCGTCCCACTTGTCGGTTTATCCACGCTTCCCAGAATATGCAGCAGCGTAGATTTTCCAGAACCGGAGGCTCCGACAATCGCCGTGAATTCTCCCTTATGAATGATCAGATCAATTCCATCCAAAGCTGCCACCCGATTATCACCAGAGCCATACGTCTTGCAGACTCCCTCACACTTTAAAATTTCCATATGTTGTCTCCTTTATATAATCCTAAAAATTCATGGTACGTCCTTTGTGGGCGCATACAGTTTTTTTATTCCTCCATTCCGGCATAAAAATGAATTTCAAAACAGGCTCCCCCATCCGGCATATTTTTTGCCTGTATCGTCCCGTTCTGCCGTTCAATGATCTCTTTTGCAAGCGCCAGACCGATTCCTATGCCGCCTTCCTTTGCATGTCTCCCCCGATAAAATCGTTCGAAAAGATGCGGCAGATCTTCTTTCTCAAATCCCTGTCCCTCATCCCAAATCAGCAATTCCGTATACAGGGAATTTTGCTCGTAAAAACAATGGATGGTTCCGCCCGCATGATGCTCCATACAATTTTTCATCAAATTAATCACTGCCTCCATCGTCCAATCCAGATCGGCAAAAATCGCCATTCCCCCCAACTCCGGAATATCCACGGTAACTCCATACTCCACGAAGAGTTCCTGCAAAGTATCTGCCGCAAGAACAAGTAGGGTAAAAACATCCATTTCCTGTCTTTTCAGTTCCAACGTACCGGCATCCAAACGAGCTAACACCAACAGAGATTCCTCCAGTCGAGTAAGTCTCAGGAGCTGCTTTTGAATTTGTTCCAGATATTTTTGGGCATCTCCATTTTGTATTGCCTGTACAGACAAAGAAATAGCGGTAATTGGCGTTTTTATCTGATGTGCGATATTCAACAAATTGTCTGCAAATGCATTCCGAGTCTGTATCGCTCTCTCTTTTGTCTGATAGAGAAATGTCACGGTTTTATAGATTTCATCCTCTAACTTCGAGAATTCATCTTCCCCGGAAACAGACAATACGATCGCTTTTCCTGTATTGACCTGTTCCAGATACTCAGACAAGTCCTGAATACGCTTTGCTTCCACTCTGTTCCGATACCAAAAAGTATAAAAAAGCAAGAAAACGCCTGTTATGGAACCCACCGCCGCAAACAAAAGGATTCTGCCATCCAGAAGCCCAATTGAAAACCCGTTGTAATGATAGGAGACCAACAAGGCCGTAACGACAGAAGTAAGCAAACTCACCGACAATGCAACACTCAAAGTCAGGAACAACTGTTTTCGTACGCTCATATCGCGTCCTCCATACGGTATCCGATGCTCCGGACTGTTTTTAGACAGGGTGGTTGATGTAGTTTGTCTCACAGACGTTTGATCGTAACCGTCAAAGTGTTGTCATTCACATAATTTCCGTGCACATCCCACACTCGCTCCAAAATTTGCTCTCTAGTGAGCGTTTTCCCTTTATTTTGCATCAAATAGAACAGCAGCTGATATTCTGCCGCACTTAAACTCACTTCCTCTGAATGACAGTACACTCGCCTGCAATCCAAATCCATCGAAACATCATCACAGAAAAGATACCGTTCCACCACGTTTCCGGTTCGTCGAAGAACTGCCTGAATCCGAGAATACAGTACTTCCAACTCAAATGGCTTTACCACATAATCGTCCGCACCGTTTTGAAAACCGGAAACAATATCCTGCGAGTCTCCTCGAACCGTGAGAAAAATAATCGGCAACTCCTTCCAGTTGTTTCGAATCCACCGGCACAAACCATCTCCACGACCGTCCGGCATCGTATAATCCAGCAATACAATCGTCGGCACACGGACTTTCAGCGCCCGCATAGCCTCAGCCAACGTTTTGCAGATTGTGACTTTGAAATTTTTCTGTTCCAGATATTCCTTCACAATAGCCGCAATATAAGGGTCATCTTCGGCATAATATAATTCCATTCTTTCCATCTCCTGCACTATCTTTTTATTGACATTGGAATCAATAATCCCAACATTTTTTTATTTTATTATACCAAGTAAAAGTTACAATCTCGTGACAATCAATAAAATAAAAAACAGCCAGATAACCCTCAAGTTACCTGACTTCGCTTATCGCTCATCTTTTCCAATAAGATACCGTCGAAAGCCCCAATCCAACTATACATGTATCAATTTTTTCGTATCGTCCATAATATCCTGTATGGATATAGAAGCCATCTCTTTCTCCATTGCTCTCTGAATTTCCTCAAGCCTTTCATCCAATATGGCATGGATATTTTTGCCCACAGGACACAATGGGTTGGGATTCTCATGGAAATGGAAAAGCTCTCCCCGCTCAACACACTCTACGGCATTGTATACATCCAATAATGTGATCTCATCCAAAGGTTTCTCGAAATCCGCTCCCCCGCTTCCACGCCGGACATGAATAATCCCTGCCTTTTTTAACTGTTGCAAAAGACGTCTTATAACAACAGGATTTACATTCACACTCGACGCAAGGAAATCACTTGTCACTTTATGATCATTTTTGAATGTCTCAATACATACGAGAACATGAATCGCTATCGTAAATCTACTTGATATCTGCATACCGCACCCCAATCTTTATTTATTTGACTTCCTGCCAATTCTGCTCATCTCCCAAGCATCATGACTCCCTTTCGCGAAAACAGAAAATGACTCTTACCTATCATTATATGCAAGGAAACAGCTCGTTTCAAGTAGATTCCCGCCAACACTCCTCACAGTACCAAAAACAAGAGGAAATATCTCTACATATCTGTTACACTATTTATGCGATGTTGGTTTCGCAATCATCAATAACCTAGAACAAATACAAGGAGAAAATATGGAGTGGAATGAAAAATTACAGCTCATCATTGATTATGTTGAAGCACATTTGCAGCGAACCGAACAACCCATTGTTCATGAAGAAATTGCCAAAATCGCCGGATGCTCTTTCAGCTTTTTTCAAAAAGTGTTTTCTTATATGTACGGGATTAGTTTCGCCGAATATGTCCGTTCCAGAAAGATGACTCTGGCAGGATATGATTTGAAAAGTACCAATATGAGAGTGATCGAAATCAGTTATAAATATGGATACGATTCTCCCACCTCATTTACAAAAGCATTTCAGACGTTCCATGGAGTGACACCAAAAGAAGCAAGAAAGCAGGATACCCTTTTAAGAGTTACGCCAAAGATGCAGATCACAAAAAAATCAAAATACTCCTGGAAAATAGAAGCCAAAGAAAAGTTTCGATTAATTGGCAAACAGATTACCATATCCTGCCAAAATCACTCGCATTTCCAAAAAATACCGGAATTTTGGAGTGAATGTCAACGCAACGGTACATTTGCCAGACTGATTTCCATGGATACCGGCTATCCCAAAGGATTATTCGGTCTATTTGGAGCTTATGATGAGGAACATCAGCAACTTGCATATTCTGTGATGGTAATATCCGATCAGCAGCCTCCACAAGGATTTACCGAAATTGAGATTCCAGGTGTCACCTGGGCAGTATTTGACTGCAAGGGTCCCGTCCCACAGGCAATTCAAAGGGGCTGGCAATATTTGAATGAGGAATGGCTGATCAAATACCCGTTTCAACATGCAGATTGTCCAGAGATAGAATGGTACAGCACTGGAAACGTTTACGACGAACATTATCTGAGTCAGATTTGGATACCAATTATAGAGGAGGATTAAAAAATGGTACACTTAGTTTACTGCGACAATGTCGGGAAAAAAGGAGAAAAAGTTCTCGACAAAATTATGAATGGAAAAAAGACGATGATCGTCCGCGGAGCCGCAGGACGAAAAATCCCGCACAGCAGAGTATTTGAGCAGGAAACTCTATATTTTATGGAAAAAGGCAGCGCCTTAATTACAGCAAAGGCAACCGTAAAGCACGTGGAAAATTATGTGAAACTTTCTGAAGAAGAAATCGTAAAAATATTAGAAATGCATCAGGATCAACTAAACCTGACGGACAAACAAAAAGCGCGCTGGCACAAGAAATGTCTTTGCTTGGTAGAGTTTACCGCCGTTGAATCCATCGAGCCGCTCGTATTTGAACACCAGAAAAACATGGATGATTGGCTAATATTGGAAAAAATTGAGGACGTCACCGCGGGGACAAGTATCCCCTATGATTATGAAAAATCTCGCTTTTGATTTTCTCATATACTGATTATTTTGACAATTCGCCGCCGAATAGGTGGCATGAATTCAGGGATGCCAAGTGCGCCCTCTTAACTTTCACGTTTGGCACTATGCTCCTTTGCGGGCGCATGCAGGTCTATTTTCTGTGTTTCTCAATTACGAGTGTATAAACGATCATGGCCGCAATACTCTCTATCATGACACCAATCACTGAGAGCAGAATCCACGCTGAGTTTTGCCCTGCAAGCAGAGGAAGACCCAAAATAATCAGTATTATGCCAAATATACAAAACAATTTGGACATTGCATGATTATATTTTTTCACGTCTGACACCTCAAATATTTCTATATTTGCCCAAAATCCCATCGGTTTCTTGGCAAACCATGCGTATAGAGCCAAACAAATAAATAGACAACTAAAAGCACTCCATATGATAAAACCAATGATTTCTCCTCCCAATTTCACACCTCATTTCTATTACTTATGGTATGGCTCTCCATAACATATCTAAATGCGAAAAATCTCGTAATACTATTTCAGACAGAACATAAAAAATGCTCTGTTTGAAATATTTAACTTATTTCTTTCAAGTAAGTTTCTGCAGCTTCTTCTGTCAGACCAAATTTCTCTCGAATCTTACTCAAGATAATTTCATCCGCTATCTGTAACTCTTTTAATGTAGATACCATAGCTACTATCCCTTTCCGAATTCCTTTCTCCTCCACACCCTTACTTAAATTACACA